>NZ_JAZHLJ010000079.1:0-14325 GCF_036549495.1 Aurantimonas sp. C2-5-R2 | reverse complement strand
GCAACATCTGCGACCTGTTCGAGCCCGAAGAATGTTGGAACTACCTCAAGGCCGCTGGCTATGTTGCAGATTAATCGCCTGACGCTCTAGCTCAGACCGGTCCGTTGCTTGAACGACGCGATTTGCTCCGGCGTGAAGCAGGCGAGCCGGAGATCGCGAAGGTGCTGGCCGAAGGCCGCGTCGATCTGATCACCGAACCGCTCGAAAATTTCGGCCATGTAGAAGTCATGCCGGACGAGCGATTCCGCCAAATTGACCACCGGCTTGTTCCGCGTATGCGCGGCGATCACTTCGCCGACGACCGCGGCCGTCACCATTTCCTCGTGGTCGGCCGCGATCGTGAACAGGTTGTCCGTCGTACCCATGCGCACGCCATTAGCCTCGTGCAGGTAGACACGGCATTTGTCGCTGAAACGAAACTCCTCGGCGTCGGTGCCGAACAGGACGATCAGCATCTCCACGCCGCGTTCCGCCGCCCTCCCGAGTGCGTCCTTGTGGCGCCGCAGGATGTCGGACGCGGCTTTGATCAGCAGGGCGTGCTGGCTGCCATTGATCAGCGCGTCGATCTTGTCATGTGCGGCTTCCTCGCCCCATAACATCCAGACATATTGGTCGTTGGTCGCGGGCGCCAGATCAGACAGCTTGGCGCCCAGATCCTTGCACAAGGCGCTGGTCTGGCGGGACACCGAATTCAAGAAGGTCTGCGGGTCCGCCGCCACATAGCGAACCGGATTTTCGCTGACCGGCAGAACCGCCGCTCGCTGGCTCAAAGCCTCCAGCGCGCTGTAGGCGTTCGGCCGCGGCACGCCGGTGCTCTTGGAAATCTCATAGGCGGTGGACGGACTCTGGCGCAGCAGCTGGACATAGATACGCGCTTCGTACTCGGTGAACCCGAGACGTTTCAAATCCGCCAGGAACTCGCTAGCCGCAGAGTCCGAGGGAGCGATCTTTCCAACCAACGAAACCTCACCATCCTGTTTTCGGGCTCTTACGCCGCCGCCCGTGTTCTGTCTCGACGTGGACGCGATAGACACCACTCGGGCGGCGAAACACAACCGTCTTGCGCCACGGATCGCGCTTGGCGCCAGCCCCCCACCCAGTTCATCGACCGCAGTGGCAGACCGAGTGCCTCGAACGCCTGACTGCCGACGACCTCACGGTTGCAGCAACGGCCGGAGCTCACGCACATCCGCCACGGTTTCGATCTCCCCGATACGCTCCACGAATGCGTGCGCCTTCTGTTCGTCGAAAACATCCTTGGCAAGGTCGAACGCCTTGGCCTCGATTTCGACAGTATCCATCGGGTTGTCGGCTGTCCCACGGACTGCGTGGGTGCGCCGGCGAAGCCGACGCCCGTCCCGCGTCGCCACTTCGACGATCGCCTGACGGCGCGGGACGGCAGCGCCAAGTTCGGCATCGGCGACGAGGTGAATACGCTCGCGCATGGCGCGCACCGACGCATCCTCCATCAGCGCGTAGTCATGGGCGCTTTTGAAGTCGAGACCGCCGCGAACCAGCAGTACGGCAACGAGATGCTGGAGGTTGACGTCCGGCATCGCGCGTCCATCGACGATATGCGCCTCGCTGTCCGGCAGGCGCACGAGGATCGTTTCGACCTGACCGGCGGTGAGATCCTCTTGCGCCATGAGAAGCTCGATCGCGTCAAGGGCGGCCTGGATCGGCGAGCCGACCGACCATTTCTTGATATTGGCGCGCATGATCTCGTAATTGCGGCCAAGCTCTCTGCTCATCACCGCGATGTCGGGAGCCGGCGCAAACGTGGCGAAGACATTGCGGTCGCCGGAAAAGACGTCGGCGACACCGGTGAACCCCGCTGTCATCATCGTCGCGGAGGCGACCGCGTTGCGGGCCGGCATGCCGGCGAAATCGAAGGCCTTCTCCACATGTTCCTCATCGCGCACCCAGGTGGCGAGGCCGGAAGCCTGCTGGGCCGTGAAGGAAAAACCCTGCCGCACGGCGTCAGCATCGAGCCCCGCGAGCGCGAAGGCAGCAGCGGATGCGCCGAAAAGCCCGGCAAAGGCATGGCTGCTGAAACCGCGCGCGTAGAAGTCGCGCGGGTCGAGGGCCAGCGTGAACCGCGCGCCGATGTCGTAGCCGAGCACGACAGCGCGCAGCAGATCGGCGCCGCTCCGCCCATGCCGCTCGGCCATCGCCAGCGCTGCCGGCACGACCGCGCAGCCTGGATGACTGAAGGATGGTTCGTGGGAATCGTCCGTCTCATCGGCGTGTGCGAGCATGCCGTTCGCCAGCGCGGCGTTGACCGCCGAGGTCACGATGTTACTGCCGATGACGCACGCCTCGGGCGCCCCGCCCTGTTCCCGCACATAGGCTGTGGCCATCTCCCCCGGTCGCAATCGGGAGCCCGAGATCATCGCCGCCAGGGTATCCAGCAGATGGTGCTTGCCCTTTGCCGCAACGTCGCGGGGAATTTCTGTCTGCAGCGTCGCCGCGACATGGGCGCTCACCGTCCGCATCACCGCGCTTATTTCGTTCGAACCCGCACTCATAACCCCGCTCCCCCTCACCTGACGGCCCGCGACACTGCCCCTGCCCGCGCCCGCCCTCCTTTCGTCCTGCCTCCAGGACAGCCCCACCCCGAGCGGATTCTCGTTCAATTCATGTGCCAGCCCCCGTTGACCCCCAGCGTCTGCCCGGTGATGTATCGGGCATTGGGGCCACACATGAAGCGCACGGCCGCTGCGATCTCCTCCGGCTTGCCCGGTCGCTTCAACGGGACCGGCCGGTCCCGGAAATGCGGCGGAACATGATCCCGCTTGGTGTCGATATAGCCCGGTGAGATGCAATTGACGGTGATGTCGCTGTCGGCAAGTTCGGCGGCAAGGGCCCGTGTCAGGCCTGCGATGCCGGCCTTGGCGGCGACCACATGCGCCCTGCCGCCGACGGCGGCCTGGCCCGCGACCCCGCCGATGTTGACGATCGCGCCACGCCCCTTGGCCGAAAGATGCGGGGCACAAGCCTGGCTGCAAAGGAAGGCGCCGTCGAGAATGCTGCTGTGAACCTTGCGCCAATCCTCGAACGCGATGTTCTCCAAAGGCGCGTCACCGCGCGAGGCGGCATTGTTGACGAGAATATCGATCCGTCCGAATTTCGCGAGCGCCGCATCGACCAGACCGCGAACCTGCTCCGGGTCCCCGACGTCCGCCGCATGCGTCATGGCCTGTCCACCGCTGTCGACGATTTCCCGCTCGACGGAGCGGGCGGCATCGAGATCGGTCCTCGTGTGGATGACCACGGCGGCACCGGCATCCGCCAATTCCAGCGCGATACAGCGTCCGATGTTCCGGGCACTTCCCGTCACGATGACGACACAGCCCTCCAGTTCGCGTGTACCCTGATAACCCATCGAAATTCTCCTTTGAAACGACACGCACGGCACTGACTGGGTGGCGGACACGGAGGCGGATCAGCCTGAACCGGCCAAACCAGCCGCTTCCGGCCGGCCGGGCCCACCGCCTACTCCTCCAAGTTCGATTTGAATGGAAACGCGCGGCGCATCGGCCCCTGCAGTCCGCGGCGCAGGCCGGCAGCCAGCAACGGGCCGCCAAGGCTCAGAAGCGTGAGCGCGTAGAAAAACAGACAGATTGGGCTATCGAAAAACCGTAGCCAATTGCTGTCGAAAATGATCATCGACTGCGACCAGGATTTTTCCAGCAAACCGCCGAGCACCAGGCCCATCACGAATGGCGCCGGACCGAATCCCTTGCGCAAGGCGAAGAAACCGATGACGCCTGAGATGAGCATCACCCATACGTCCACCGGCGCCTGGCGAAACGAATACGAGCCGATCAGGGCGAAGACGAACACCGCGGGCCAAAGGAATGTGCGAGGCACTAGCGTGATCAGGGAAAACAGCTTCACGCCACCCAGCCCCACGATCAGGAACAGGATGTTGGCGAGGAACATGGCGGTGAAGATCGCATAGATAAACTCGGGCGTTTCGGTCATGAGAAAGGGTCCCGGCCTCAGACCGTGCATCATCAGTGCCGCGAGAATGATCGCCGTCGTCCCGCTACCGGGGATGCCGAGCGCGAGTGTCGGGACCATGGCGCCGCCGGTGCCGGCGTTGTTCGCCGCTTCCGGCCCGGCGATTCCCTCGATGGCGCCCTTGCCGAACTCCTCCTTGTTCTTGGACCAGCGCTTGGCTTCGTTGTAGCCCATGATTGCGGCGACCGTCGTGCCTTCGGCCGGCAGAACACCGATCACGGTGCCGATGATGGACGAGCGCAGGATCGTCATCCGGCAACGACGGAAATCCTCGCGGCTCGGCAATTTCAGTGCCAGGGACTTGATGCGCTTCATCACTTTGTCGCTCGCTTGCGACTGGTTCAAAAGCTCGCTGATCGCGAAGATGCCGATGAGCACCGGTACGAAGTTGATTCCCTCATAGAGAACGGGAAAACCGAAGGTGAAACGCTCGATCCCGCTAACCAGCGCGATGCCGACCGTGCTCGTCAGAACGCCCAGCCCCCCCGCGATCAGGTTTCGCAACGACGACTTGCCGCTGATCGCGGCCAGCATCGACAATCCGAACAGCGTGAGGGCGAAATATTCCTGAGGCCGGAAGCTGAGCGCGATACGGGCAAGCAGTGGCGTGAACAGGATGAAGATCACCAGGCTGAACAGACCCCCGAGGACGCTTGCGACCGCCGCCATGCCGAGGGCCCGTCCCGCCTCGCCGCGTTGCGCCATCGGGTAGCCGTCGAAGGACGTGGCGACCGCGGGCGGCGCGCCGGGCGTATTGATGAGGATCGCGGTAATGGAGCCGCCGAACGTCCCGGCGACGTAGAGCGCCGCCATCATGGAAATCGCCAGGATCGGATCCATGCCGATGGTGAAGGGCAGAAGCAGTGCCACAGCCATGCTGGAGCTCAAGCCCGGCAAAGCCCCGACAAGAACGCCCAGCACGACCGAGACGAAAATCAGCAGGAGGCTCATGGGCGTGAGGATGAGGGACATGCCCGTCAGGATCGCATCGACATCCATGATCGTCTCCTAACGGAACAGCGCGCCGGTGAGGCCGAAAGCGAGGTTCACCTTGAGGCCTAACGCGAACAGAACCGCGACGGCGATCGGCAGCCCGATCGCGAATGCCGCAATCAGACCGTAGCGTCCTTCTCCCCACAACAGCGGAAGCAGGGCGGTTGCCGCGACCATCACCGGAAAGATCCCCAATACGGGCATGAAATAGACCGCCAGGGTCATGAGTGCGGCGGTGAGAAAGACCACGGGCTTGGGCCTGTCTTCGCCGCCAATATCCAACTCTGCGCCGGACCGTCGCTTGATCACCCGTTCGAACGGGAGTGCAAGGGCCATGACGACGATCGAGCCGATCAACAGGCGTGGAAAAACCGTGGGCGGGGCGTTTTGCGCAAGCGATGCCGGAACGGCGGGCCAGCGCGTCGTGTCCCAGTAGAGAAATGCGCACATCACGATGAGGACGGCGGACACGACGAGGTCCGAGCGATCCAAGCCAGAGGGCGGCGACTGTTCCGCGCGCTCCGCGAGCGCTGGTTGGTTGTCCTGGGTCAACGAAGGCCCCATTGGATCAGCATGCGATCGAAAACGGGCGAACCGGTTTCATCGATCTGATCGTTTGACGGAGGGAGAACGGGATGGGGACGGACAACAAAGTCCGTATCCTTCATCCCGCTCTGGCCGGATTTGAAGCTTACTTTTTCTCCAGCCCCAGCTTCTCGATGGCTTCTGCTGCTTCGGCGTAGGCCTTCTTAAGCTGCGCGTCCCAGGCCTCGCTCCCGGCGACGCTGGTGGCCGGGTCGAGACCCGAGTTCTTGAGATAGGTGGTGAACTGTTCGCCGCCCATCGCCTCCAGAAGCGCTGCCTCCAGGACCGCCACCTTTTCCGGCGGCGTGTCCGCCCGCACAACGTAGCCCCGTGTCGTGTTCACCGAGACGTCGTGGCCTTTGGATGCCGCCGTCGGGACATCCGGCAGATCCGCGATCGGCTCGTCCGAAAGAGCCACGATGGCCCGTAGATCGCCATCGGAGATCGGCCCGAGCGCCTCGCTGACATTGGCAAGGGTCGCGTCGATCGCTCCCGAGCGGAGGGCCGTGATCATTTCGCCGCCGCTGCCGAAGGGCACGACGCGATACTCGACACCGGCCTGTTCAGCCCAGCGGCTGATGCCGATATGCTCGGTTCCGCCGACCTGCGCCACGCCCCAATTGAGCGCCTTCTCCTTGGAGGCAGCGATCAGACCGTCGTAATCCTTGATATCGCTGTCGCCGCGAACGACGATCACCGACGGATCCTGCATGGCACGCGCCACACCTTTCACGTCGTCGATCCCGAGCGGCGACATGCCGCGCGCCATGGTGTAAAGATGGGTCTCGGTCGTTGCCATGAGCGTATGACCGTCCGCCGGGCGGGACGCCAGATATTCGTGCGCCACCCTAGCCGCGCCGCCCTGCTTGTAGACGACGACCAAGTCCTGACCCAGGATCTTCGATGCCGCGTCGATCCACATGCGGATGGTCTGGTCCGTACCCCCGCCCGGAGACGCATGCGAGATGATCTCGATCTGCTCCGAGGGGAACGCGTCCTGCGCCGCGACAGCCGACGGAACGGCGACCATCATGCCGGCGACCAGCGCGCCGGCCATGCGGCAGGACAATATCCGATAGTTTTGGGATGCCCTTTGCGATTTCATGGTGTTTTCCTCCTCCCAGGATGCTGCTTGGCGATTGTCCGCCTTATTTTTTTGACCGGCGCCCGGCAGGAAACGTCCTGGCAACGCGGCGGCTGACGAGCACCGTAACATGAGTTGCAGCTTTGGCAACCACTCTCTGCGACACTCTGGATTACCTGACTTGGCGGGTCACAACCACTGCGGTGGGAAGCCTCGTCTCCTGCCAGTCGGTCGGATATTATCGAACCGACATCCGCGGACCAGCCGATTCAATCGGCGCCGACGGGCAAGAAGACGCGCAGCGATCGGAGCAGCATCATGGATTCACGCGAGACGGCGTTCGACCCCGCCGCAAACGGCTGGGAACAGATCGAGGACACAGGTTTCATTGGATGCGTCGGGCCGGTTTGGCAGCGACGGGACGGCGACGTTCTGTCCCTTGGATTCATCGCCGAGCCGAAGCATCACAATCGGCGCGGCGTCGTGCAGGGTGGCATGCTGGCCACCCTCCTCGACCGCGCGATCGGCATGGCCGTGTTCGAGGCTAGCGGTGGCCGCCCCCAAGCCACGGTCCAACTGGACATGCATTTTCTGGACGCCGTTCAGATCGGTGAATTCGTCGAAGCACGCTGCCAGATCGACAGGCGCACCCGCTCGGTCACATTCGCGAGCGGGACGGCGTTCGTCGGCAAGCGGCCTGTCGCCTCCGCCAAAGGGATCTGGAAGATGCTCGGCATCGACTGACGCCCCTCCAGCCCCCTCATTTCTGCATGGCTGTCATCCGCTTCCGCATCTTCTGCTGCACTGCAAACAGCGTATATCCAGCAAAGATAAGTCGTCGGAGTTGAAGTCATGAGCCACGCAAGAAAATTCGCCAATACCCTTGGAACGATGTTCGATGAATTTCGGGCCGCCCGTTCTGTCGCCGCCGCCATGGAAGCTGGCCGCCGGCCTCCGGAGCGTGCGCTTCGCACGCTCGGTCTGGACGACAGCATCTTTAACGGGATGTACCGCTGACGTCTCGCCAGAGTCGTAGTCTCTAGCTTACGGCAGCGGCTGATAGTTCAGCCGGCAGAGCCCCGTCGTTTCCAGCGGTATACGAACGTCTTCAGACGCGGTAGCGATCAAGCTTCCGCGTCTTTTGCGTTCCCGAAGCCAGATCACCATACGCCAGTATGAACAAACGCCATCTGCAAGGCGCCTTTTGGCGAACAACGGGCGCGTTGTGATCGCCAGAATACCCAGAAGCTCCCGCCGTGACCTGCGTCAGCAGACGCATTCGACATCGGCCCGGTCGGAGCATCGGGCGATCATCCTCAGATCAACGCCAGGGTCCAGCTGACGATCTCGCCTGATATCTTGTCGAACGCCCGGTCGAGAGCGGCCACATAATCGGCATTCGCTGCGCCCGCCACCGGCACTTCCGTGCCGAACACCCGGGTGCGGACCACACTGCCGTTCCGGTCGTTCAGCGCCTTCACCGAAATCTCGATCGTTGCCCGGGCCGCGCTCGCGGCGTTGATCTCGAACTTCCGCACTTCCATGACCAGCTGATAGTCAATCGCGAGCCCCTGCCCCGGCACGCCCACGGCGCCGACGCGTCCGCTGTTCTCGAATGCCTGCAATAGGCGGAGCTGCACCATGCGCGGCAGCCGGTCGCTCCACTGGCTGTTGGCCAGATACTCGACTGAATAGGGCGTCGGCTTGACGACGATCTTCTCGCTGTCCAGCGTCTTGATCGCCGTCGGCTCCGGAATCAGGATCTGCGCCCGCGTCCTTCCGGCGACATTCGGCACGAGCGGTGGCGCGGAGATTTCGAACGTGTCTGGGGGAGCGGACGTCACGCAGGCCGACAGCCCGAGCGTGAGAAGCGCGATCAGTACCGGTTTGCACATTGCCCGCATTTTCTGTTCCCCGTCCCGCTCGCCGCACGCGCGGTTGCTCGCATCCACAACCGAAGCTGTCAACGAGGCCGTCGTTTCGCCCGCCATTCTACCGGCGCTTGCGGCCGTCAAACTGCTTTACTTCGTCGCCGCCATAGATCAGCCGGCTCGGATTGTTCGAGAAATCGTTCACCGCTCCTTCGATCCGGTTGACCGACCGGGTTACGTCGCGCACCAGCGTCTGGAACTCGCGCAGACCCTGACCCGAGAAGCGCTGCAGATTCGCCGAGATCGGCGCTACCTGTGACCGGATTGATAGCGCCGTTTCGCGGATGGCTCGCAGCGTCGTGGCGATGTCGCTGCCGAGGCTGGTGCCGTCATCGGCGCCCTTGAACGTATCGTCGACCGAACTGATCAGACTGTCGACCCGCTCAGAGGCGGTCCGCAGGCGCTGGGACGTCAGTTCGACATTGGTAATGATGCCATTGATGTCATCCTTGCGCTCGCCGACCGAGTTCGCGACGCCTGCAATCGAATCGGCCGCGCGCGCCACGTTGTCGGTGGCCGCCGAGACGTTCTCCACGGCGCGGTTGACCTTGCCCGGGTCGATGCTGGCGATCAACGCGTCGACCTGGGTGCGGGTCTCGGTGAAGCCGGAAAGCGTCGTGTCCAGCGTCCGCACCGTTTTGTCGACGCCATCGATGATCGACTGAATCTCCTCGGTCTTGCCGCTCAGGGCCGAGGTGATCGTGCGCACGTCGCCGATCGCCTGATTGACCGTGGCTGAATCGATCGACTTGACCAGATCGTTGGCCGAGGTGACCGCCTCGTTCAACCGCGCGCTGGCTTGGCTGACATCCTCGGAAATCGAACCGAGACTGCCGATGAAACGGTCGATATCGTCACTGCGCTGGGCGATCGTGGTGGTGATCCGGTCGACGTTCTGCGCGGCCTTGGCCGCGCCGGAGATTGCCGAATTGATCGCTTCCTTCTGGGTGCCGATGCTTTCGGCCAGCGAGGAGACGTTGGTTGCGGCCGACGTGATGCCGTCGAGCGTCGTCGCAATCTGCTTCGGATCGACCGCAGCAATGACCGTATTGGCCGATTGCAGCGTGGTGTCGAGCCGCTCGGCAACGCGGGTGGCGGTCTCGGAGATAGGTCCGAGATTGGCAATGAATTTGTCGACATCCTCGCTACGCTCGGCGATGGTCGTGGTGATGCGCTCGACATTGCGGGCGGCATTGGACGCGCCGGTAATCGCCGAATTGATCGCCTCTTTCTGGGCGCCGATCGTTTCGGCCAAGGACGACACGTTGGTCGCGGCCGAAGTGATCCCGTCGAGCGTCGCCGCAATCTGCTTCGGGTCGACCGCGGCAATGACCGTGTTGGCGGATTGCAGCGTGGTGTCCAGCTTTTCCGCGACCTTCGCCGCCGTGTCCGAAATCGGGCCTAGATTGGTGAGGAAGCGGTCAATCCCGTCCGTGTTGCGGCCGATCGCCTCGCCGACCGCACCGACACTGTCGGCGGCGGTCCGGACGGAATCGACGACGCTGCCGATGTTCTCCGATTGCGCGCGCAGATTGTCCGACATCACCGCGACGTTGTCGATCACCGTGCTGACCGCCGTCGGGTCGACGGCCTCCAGGATGCCACGCACCTGCGAGATCGCGTCCGGTAACCCTTCGGCGACCGTATTGGCGGTCTTGGAGAGATCGCTCAGGCTTTGCAGGAAATTGTCGATGTCGTCGGAATTGTCTGCCAGGCTGGCGGTGAAGACCTCGACGTGCCTGGCGGTCTTGGCGATGTCGTCCGCGGTCGATTCCACTGCGGGGCCAACGTCGCCGACAAGGCCCTCGAACTGGCCGAGAATGTTGTTGGCCCGCTCGGCGATATCACGCGCCGTCGCCAGGATATCGGTCACGTCGGACGGGTTTGCCTTGATGATGGGCACGGTGCCCTGTTTGATCGCCTGCTGGATGAGACCCGGCTCCTCAGCCACGCCGCCCTTAAGCTCGATGAAGGCAAAACCGGTCAGGCCTTGGAAGCCGATGTTGGCTTCCGTCGACTCCTTGACCGGTAGACTGGGATCGACTTCCGTCGTCGCGATCACGACGCGCGGATTGTTCGGGTCGATGCGTAGCGCCTTGACGCTGCCGACCGGCAAGCCGTTGAACAACACCTGACTGCCCTGCTGAAGTCCGGTGACCGAGCCTTCGATCCGAACCAGCAGCGGCACGCGGGAGTCCCCCGACGAGGAGAACACCGACCAGTAGACGAAGCCAAAGGACAGCGCGAGAACCACCAGCGTAAAAATACCGACGCGAACGTAGTTGGCTTTGGTTTCCATTACCTGGCTCCCTCGACGAGACTGGCGGCATGATCCGGCGCTGCGATGGTGCGCGCCCGCTTGCCGTGGAAGTACGAGTTCACCCACGGATGGTCGAAATCGAGCATTTTCGATAACGGCCCTTCGACGAGCACCTTGCGATCGCCGAGCACAGCGATACGGTCGCAAGCTTGAAAGAGGCTGTCGAGGTCGTGGGTGACCATGTAGACGCTGAGGCCGAGCGTATCGCGCAGAGTCATGATCAGCTGATCGAAATCGGCCGCGCCGATCGGATCGAGGCCGGAGGTCGGCTCATCCAGGAAGACGATGTCGGGATCGAGCGCCAGTGCGCGGGCCAGCGCGGCGCGCTTGATCATTCCGCCCGACAGCTCGGAAGGAAATTTGTCGGCGGCGTCGGGAGCAAGCCCGACGAGATCGATCTTCAGCCGCGCGAGTTCGTGCATCAAGGCCGGCGACAGGTCGAGATACTCGCGCATCGGCACTTCGATATTCTCCAGGACCGTCAGCGAGGAAAACAGTGCGCCATGCTGGAACAGGACGCCCCAGCGCCGCTCCACCGCGAGCCGTTCCGCGTCGCTGGCCGTCTCGTAGTCGATCCCAAATATCTCGATGGTGCCGCCCTGCTTCTGGTTGAGGCCGAGAATCGTGCGCAGCAGCACCGACTTTCCTGATCCCGACGGCCCAACGAACCCGAGGATCTCTCCGCGGCGAACATCGAGCGACAGATTTTCCAGAATCGTCTTATCGCCGAAACGAACCGTCACGTCGCGGGCGCGGATGATAATCTCGTCGTCTGCCGCCGCGCGGCCGTTGGTCAGGGACATGTCAGAGGCCGATGGACGCATAGAAGATCGCAAAAATGCCATCTAGGAGGATGACGAGGAAAATGGATTTGACGACCGCGGCGGTCACATGGAGGCCGAGGCTTTCGGCGCTGCCGCCGACCTTCAGGCCCTCGGCCGATGCGACAAGGCCGATGATGATCGCCATGAAGGGTGCCTTGATCAGCCCGGCGAAAATGGTGAAGAGGTCGATGGATTGCTGCAGCCCCTGCAGGAAGTTGGCGAAGCTGATGCCGGAATACATTCGCAGCGTCAGCATCGCTCCCAGCAAGGCAGCGAGATTGGAAACAAACGTCAGGAGCGGCAGCGCGATCGTCAACGCCACCAGGCGCGGGAAGATCAGGACGCTGATCGGATTGAGGCCGATGACGTGCAGCGCATCGACCTCTTCGCGCATCTTCATCGAGCCGATCTCGGCGGTGATCGCGCTGCCCGACCGGCCGGCGATCATGATCGCGGTGAGCAGCACGCCGATCTCGCGCAGCACCAGGATGCCCGCCAGATTCACGGCGTAGACCTCGCCACCGAAGCGGCGAAGCTGGAAGGCCCCCTGCTGGGCGATGATGCCCCCGATGAGAAAACTCATCAAGACGATGATCGGCACCGCCTTCACGCCCATCTGGTCCAACTGATTGAAGATCGCCGCCGGGCGGAACTGGGTCTTGCCGGTCAGGCGCCGACTGGCACCGAAGATCGACCCGCCAATGATATTGAGAGCGAAGACAATCTCGTCCTTCATGGCGATGACGCCGCCGCCGGTTCCGGCGAGTACCTTCACCAGGCGATTGGCGCGCTGTTTCGCCGGTTGCGGGCACTCGCGATCCATCGCTTGGCGCACTGCGGCAAAAAGCGCTTCGTCCCGTGCATCGACCCCCTCGATCCGCACGTCGCGATCGCTCGCGGCAATGTCGCGGGTCATTTTCTCCAGGACGAACGCGCCGGCCGTGTCGATCCGCTCGACCCCGGCGCAATCCACGACGACGCTGCGGCCGAGGTCGGCACCGGCCGTGTCATCGACCGTTTGTTCGAGGGAACCGACGGTTCGGGCCAGCCAGTCGCCGGACGCTCGAAGCACGAGCGCACCATCCCGTTTCTCGCCTTCGAGAGCAGGTTGAACCGTGCGCCGCCGGCCGGACGCGCCGGTCGACTGGGCCGTGGAACCTTCAAGCATTGGTGTCCGTCGTGACCTTCCTCGGAGGCGACCCTAACCGGGTGCAAGGAACCTATCCGCCGCCGTCCAATTCGGGCGCGGCGTTCGCGCGATTCCCTACAGTGTCTTAACATTAAGCGTCTATTCACAACTTGTCATGAAATGTCCGCCTGACCGGCGGTTACGAGGGAATTTGCCGATGCCGCGTCGTCTTTCGGTCACAGTCGAACACTTCCCGCTGGCACAGGAATTCCGCATTGCGCGCGGATCCAAGAGCGAGGCGGTCGTCGTTACCTGCGAGATCGCCGACGAATACGGCCGTGGCCGCGGCGAATGCGTACCGTATCAGCGCTACGGCGAGAGCATCGACAGCGTGCGCGAGCAGATCGAATCCGTGCGCACGGCGATCGAGGCGGGCGGTTCGCGCGACCGCCTCGCCACGTTGCTGCCGGCCGGCGCGGCCCGCAACGCTCTTGACTGCGCGCTTTGGGATCTCGAAGGCAAATCCAACGGCCGCACCGTCGCGAGCCTCGTCTGCGGCCAAACGCCGCGACCGATCGAAACAGCCTATACGATCGGGCTGGGCGACGCTGGCGACATGGCTGCCGCCGCGCGGGCGGCGAATCGGCCGTTGCTGAAGATCAAGGTCGGTACGGACTCCGACGCCGTACGGATCCGGGCCGTCCATGCGGCGGCCCGAAACTCGCGGCTGATCCTCGACGCGAACGAAGGCTGGAACGAAGCGAATATTCGCGAGCACATGCTGGTCGCCGCCGCCGCGGGAGCCGTGCTGATCGAACAACCGCTTCCCGCCGGCAAGGACGACATCCTGGCCGACATCCCGCATCCAGTGCCGATCTGCGCCGACGAGTCGGTCCACACCGTGGACGACCTTCAATCGCTGCGGGGACGCTATGACTACGTCAACGTCAAGCTCGACAAGACCGGGGGGCTGACCGAGGCGATCCGGCTGGTCGAACAGGCCCACGGCCTCGGCTTCGGCGTCATGGTCGGCTGCATGGTCGGGACGTCGTTGGCGATGGCGCCGGCGGTTCTCCTGGCGCAGGCCGCCGAATTCGTGGATCTCGACGGTCCACTGCTGCTTGCCAAAGACCGACCGGGCGGCCTCACCTATTCGCTATCGAGCGTCTCGCCGCCGCGCCCGGCGCTGTGGGGATAAGGTGTCGCCGGGATGCGGACATCCTCCCCGACTCAGACCGCCAGACGAAACGTCTGCTCCACCGAGGGCTCGATCGCGCCCGCCGCCGCCTTCAGAAAAATGTCCGCGCAGGCGTCCCAGCTATAGGCCCGCGAGCGATCCAGAGCGTCCTGAGGATCAAGCGACAGAGCAGCGAGACAGGCTTCCCGCAAATCATCGGACATATGCCCAGCCTTTGACGATCCGATCACGTCGA
>NZ_JAZHLJ010000078.1:0-14602 GCF_036549495.1 Aurantimonas sp. C2-5-R2 | reverse complement strand
GTTCTGACAAGGCCGCGAACACGGCTGAACGAACCAACCTTCCCCATGCCAATCAGGGCGGTCCGGTCAAACCGGGCCGCCCTTTTTTCGTGCCGAGGGGAAGGGATTTTCGGGCCAACGCACGACCCAGGCTACGTTCCCAATATGAACCGCGCTATTTTTGCGCGACTTTTCGCTGATCCGGCCGTGCTCCCACAGGGATCATGACGTGGGCGTATGGGGTTCCGGACCACATCACGTAGGGGCCGTCGGTCTCCATGGTGACCGGCAATCCCTCGAGATCGGCCGGATCAGGCGATATCACCATGATATGCGGCCCCTCGACGACCCACTCGTTCTCCGAGGTGGGCGTCGCCGCGGCCGGATCGATGTTGCTCGCACCGCCTTCCGGGCTATCGCCAGCGATCATATAGGCGATGCCAACCGACTTGGCGGTGAACGGCTTCTGGTTCATCCAGGCGTCCATCCAGGTCAGCCATTCGGCGTCCATGCACATGGGCCCGGCGATGCCGGTGGGGGCCGGAAAGCACGTGTAACCGCCACTGCCCTTGCGCAGGACCTTCCCCGCCAGATCCGAAACGGTGGCGGTCTCCGAAATGCCCGGAGGCGCAGCGCGCAGCGCATCCACGATCATTTCTTCGTCGCTTTGAGCAGCCGCGCCGACCGGCACGAATGCGACCGCCAAGAGCACTGCGGCACCAACTCCCCACGCGGTGGCTCGGAACCGGGTGCCTTCATTGGAACGGAATGACGAGATCGAAAACATGGCGGGGTCCTCCTGGGTATTGATCGGATCGAGCACTGCGGATGGAGCGGTCGACCCATTCGGCGATCGGCGCCGGGCCGGTTGTCGGGCTGTGCGAAAAATCTCGCCGCGGCCGCGCCCAAACGCGGCGACGCGGGAAGTCCTTTGATACGAAGGTCGCGGGCAATCAGGCTTGCAGGGCCTTGACGTCTTCGGTCGTCAGCGCCTTGCCGCCGATGCCCCATTCGCCGCTGGCGAGTTCCTGGACCCGGACCCAGGTGACGCCGCGCATGGCCTCGCCTTCGATCCGCACCATGGTGTCGGTGACCTTCTCGATCATTTCCTTCTTCTGCGCCGCCGAGAAGACGCCTTCGATCAGCTGAATGTCGACGAGTGGCATGATCTTGCTCCCTTGGATTGAACCTGCCGGTCGCCACATATGTCGAGGTCCGGCAATAACGGCGTAGCCCGTTCCCTTGCGTGATACTGGGAGGCCAGAGGGAGAGATCGGGGAGATTTCGTGGAGATATGCTAGGTTCGCCAGCGGAGCATGCGCTCTACGGCGGTCGGACGATGCTTTACGTTTTCGAATCCTTTGAACTGGACGCCAGCCAGGTCGAGTTGCGGCACAACGGCGCCGTCGTGCCGGTGGAGCCGCAGGTCTTCGCCCTGCTTGTGCTTCTCGTTGAAAATCGCGAGCGCATGATCTCCAAGGACGAGATCGTCGAAAAGATCTGGGACGGACGCATCGTTTCCGACTCTGCCATCACCAGCCGCATCAAATCCGCCCGTCGCGCGCTTGGCGACGATGGCAGGACGCAGTGTTTTATCCGCACCGTGCATGGTCAGGGTCTGCGTTTCATCGCGGAGGTCAAGACCGTCGCGTCGCAAGGCTTGCGGCTACCAGCCTCACCTTGCCGGAACGAATGGCCGATCAAGGTCGCGGACGACGCCCGCCCGTCGATCGCCGTCCTGCCCTTCCGGCTGCTCGGTGTCGCCGGATCGCATGGCGCCATCGCCGATGCCCTTCCCCACGACCTGATTGCCGCCCTGTCGCGGCTGCGCTGGCTGTTCGTCATTGCGCGCGGGTCCTCGTTCCGCTTCCGCTCACCCGATCCCGACGTCGGCGAAATCGGCGATATTCTCAATGTCCGTTACTGCCTGTCGGGTATCGTCGAGATATTCGGGAACGCCACCACCGTCGTGGTCGAGCTCGCCGATACACGCACTGGCGGCGTGGTCTGGGGCGACCGCTTCGCCGCCAGGCTCGACGACATTCACGAGATCCGCTCCCAGATCGTCGCGAACATCATCGCCGCCCTCGAAATTCAGATTCCGCTCAACGAGGCCAATCTCGCCCGATTGGGGGCACCGGAAAATCTGGACGCGTGGTCCACTTATCACCTCGGGCTTCAGCATCTTTATCGGTTCAACAAGAAGGACAACGCGGTCGCCGCGGGCCTGTTCGAAAGTGCGATCGCCAAGGAGCCCCGCTTCGCGCGCGCCCATGCCGGCCTGTCCTCGACCGCGTTCCAGAACGCCTTCCTGCGCTACACGGACGACCCGCCGAGGGCCGTCGCGACGGCGCGCAAATTCGCCGAGCGCAGCGTCGAACTCGACCCGATCGACCCCTTCGCCAATTTCACCATGGGGCGGGCCTTTTGGCTCACCGGCGATATCGATGGCAGCCTGTCCTGGTTGGACCGGTCCACCGGGCTCAGTCCGAATTACGCGCAAGGCTTCTATGCCCGCGCCTGGGCGGACACGATTTGCGAACGCGACATGAAAGGCACGGAGAATGCCCGGATCGCTTTGTCACTCAGCCCGCTCGATCCGTTTCGCTATGCCATGCTGGGGACGCGGGCCTTCGCCTGCCTGATCCGTGGCGATACCGCCGAGGCCGTGGACTGGGCAGACCGGGCGGCGCGGTCGCCGGGCGCCCACGTACTGATCGCCATGATCGCCATCGTTGCCCATGCCTTGAACGGCGACGAGCGCCGCGCGGCGCTGTGGGCCGCGGATGCGCGCGCCCGCCGCGACGACATCTCGCAGACCCATTTCTTCAGTTCGTTTCCGTTCGCGGATGGCCCGCTCCGGCGCCGGATCTCGAAAACCCTCGCGGATCAAGGCTTCTCATAAGACAAAGGGGGCGTTTCGATCGGTGCGTGTCCCGGACGGCACTCAGCCCTTACGGGCCGACTTGGAAAAGCGCATCTCCGGCGCGGCCAGTCGTTCCGCCGGCCCGAGCCAAGCATAAGCCAACAGACACGGGTCGAGACCGCCAACGGTCATTCTGTGTTCGTGGCCGGATCGATTCCGGATCGATGATCCGGGCGCATAGACGGCCACGTCGTTCTCCGACCGGGCACTCGAGACGGACACATAGCTCTCTTCAATTTCATGATGGCTGTGCTGGGGGTAGGTCGTGTTCGGCGCGAACAGGACGAGGCCGATGATGAGGGAATCCGCGCGAACCGGCCCCTGCGGACCCAGCAACTCGCATCGGCACCGCGCCGAGATCGTCGGCCCGCACCGACGCCAGCGCCCCGGCAAAGCGCCCGAACGGGCTGCTGATGTAGTCGCAGATGAAGGCGTCGGCCATGCAGATCTCCATTGGGCCGAACGGTTGTGCCGCGCGCGTCGCCGAAAGAAAATGCTGCCTTCCGATCGTTTTCCAACAAGCGAGGGACCAAGCGTGTTGGAAATCTCAGCTGGCGGCGACACGCCGCCGGCCGGCCTCCGGGGCTTCGGCCGGGGCATCCGGATCACGGCCCGCGACCGTCGCTGCCGCCTTGACGAGACGCCGTATCCTCCGGCCGGCCGCCTCCGCTTCTTCCGCCAGAAGGCGGCGCGCGGCATCGAGCCCCGATTGCCGCAATTCGCTCTGGCGCCGGTCCATCAGCGCCAGCACCACCGAAAGTTCGGAGGACGACCCGAAGGCCGTGGGCGTCTCGGCCGCCTCCGCCCGAAACACCGCGTAATCATGATCGAGACCGAGATTGTCGGCGATCGTCTTGGCGGTTTCCTGCAACGGCGCGAATGCCTCGGGCCAGACCGGAGCGAGCAGCCGCAGATGCATCCAGTGATATTTCACCCGCTTACGCAATTCGTGCAGGGATTCCGCATCCCGGCGCTTTTCGGCCTGTTTGAGGGCCTGTCGCGCACGCGCATAGGTCCGCCCGAACCCCTTGGCGGCCAGCGCCGCACCGTTCCCGTCGGGCCGCCGGACGACAAAGCCGTCAAGGCGCCGCCGCGCCTCGCCGAGACTGCTCAACGCCATCTCGACCGCGGCCCCCATTTCAGCCTCGCTAGCCGCCGCGGCGTCGCGCCGCTCGATCAGCCGGGCGTGGATCGTCGCGAAGGCCTTGGTCTCGACCTCCCCGGCAAAGCGCTCCTCCAGGGCGTCCAGTGCCTCGATCTGTGCCGCCGTATCGCGCACCGCCGACAGCGCCCGCGCGGTATCGCGGAACCGGGCATTTTCCTCGGCGTAGAAATCCGCATCCGCGTCGCGCACGAGGCGCAACAGGCCGCGCAGCTTCTTCAGCCGCTTGCGGGCGCTGTGGAAGGCCGCGTGCCGGTCGCCGCCCGCCTCGCCCAACTCGCGCTCGGCCTTGCGGAGCTGTTCGCCGGCGATCCGGCGAAACTCCGCGTCGAGCGCCTGTCCCGGATCGATCCTGAACGCCATGCATCAACTCCCAATTCTATCGCAATCCAAGGTAATTAATGCCAACGGATGTTGACTCTTCTTCGGAATCACGATTCAATTGTATATTCCTCAAGGGAATATTCGTTCATATAGTGCCATAAGCGAGGTGGATCATGCGTAGTATTCATCAGCCTCTCTTTTTCAGTTCTGCGGGATGCGGGTGTGTCGCAGCTTCCCTTCCGCGATATCGGTACGATGGCTCGGTGCCCTCTTAATCATTCTTCTTTCTGCGGTCACGCTCGGCGGCTGCGCTATCCGGCTGGCGCCGAGCCATGATGCCTCACTGGTTCAGGGTCTGGAACAAACCACCGAGAAGACGATGGGGCTGTTTGCAGAGGTGGCAGACGGCGCCGAGCGCGACACCTACCCGGACAGAGCAGCCGCCTATAACGAGATCATCGGCAAAGCCGAGGCGCTGCGGCTGTCGGCATTGGTCCGTCCAGTCCCTCCGCCCAGCTTTCTTTCAAAGTCCGACACCGGCTCCTCAGTTACGCCCGAGATTCTGATTGAGGTCATCAAAACCGTGAGGACGATGCAACGAACCGATCGCACTCTTGGCCTTCGATCGAGCCTGGTCCAGGGGTTCAAGCAGAGCTTCGAGACGTCGATGGCGCAGGCGCTGTTCTACGAAAAAGCCTTGCAACGCTAGAAAGGATGATGGCGGTGGCCCACCCGTTCGATCTGAATGCGCTCATGGGCGATGTCGTCGCCGCGGCATCCAAAGACGGTCGGGGAGGACATCCGGTCCCTTGCCGGCTTCTCGAGCACCCAGCTCGCGATGCTCGCCAAGCAGGCCGCGTGGATCGCGGAAGCGCAAGCCGGCAACGAGCTGACGCCGGATCTGCTCGACTTCTTCCTCGACAACCTCGCCGCCATGGCGAGGAACTTCGTCAAGGTTCTGCAGGGCTTGACCGTCATCATGATCGAGAAGGCCTGGAATGCGGCGGTCGGGGTCATTTGGTCGGCAATCGAGGCGGCCATAGGGGTCGCCCTTCCACTGCCGAACCACTGACGTTGCTCGATACACGTTACAATACGACGCGAAAGCGAGATTCTCCTTCCAATAGGGATACTGGTCTAAATCTCGTCCGGCCGGCCGTCGATGGCAAGTCGGGCATTGGTGAAGCGCGCGTCGCCCGTCACCTCGCGGCCGAGATATGCCGGCAGCGTGGGCGCGTCGTTTGCGTCCTGAAGCTCGATCTCGGCCATCACCAGCCCGGCCAGCGCGCCGTCAAAGACGTCGATCTCGACCCGGAATGCGCCGAGCGGCACGATGTGGCGGGTCTTTTCGACCACGATCCCCACCCGGCTCGCCCGCAGCGCCTTGGCATCGGCGAGTGGAATGTCGTATTCGAACTCGCCGCGATCCATGCCGCTGCCGGTCT
Organism: Aurantimonas sp. C2-5-R2; assembly: GCF_036549495.1. Taxonomy (NCBI): domain Bacteria; kingdom Pseudomonadati; phylum Pseudomonadota; class Alphaproteobacteria; order Hyphomicrobiales; family Aurantimonadaceae; genus Aurantimonas; species Aurantimonas sp. C2-5-R2. The sequence goes on along the minus strand of NZ_JAZHLJ010000078.1, from coordinate 8,766 downwards.
TGATCGTCAGCCGCGCATTTGCCCCATCCCGGATTCGCACCCGCACCGAGGCATCCTCGCGCACGAACAGATAGAACTGCTCGAGACGATGCGTCTCGCTGACCTGGCCGCGCCAGTCCTCGCCGGTCACCCGGAATTTGCGTTCGATTTCACGTCCCATACCAACAAAGACGCGCCCGCCGCCCGCCGGGTTCCGCCGCCGCCCGGCCCCATTGTCGCCGCGGCGCGAAACGGTGCTTCCAAGAACCGTTACAAGTCTCTATATCGCCGCCCATGAGCACCATGCCCGCGAACACGCCCCTCGACCACATCCGCAACTTCTCGATCGTCGCGCATATCGACCACGGGAAGTCGACGCTTGCCGACCGCCTGATCCAGTCGACCGGCGGGCTGGAGCTGCGCGACATGAAGGAGCAGGTGCTCGATTCGATGGACATCGAGCGCGAGCGCGGCATCACCATCAAGGCCCAGACCGTGCGCCTGCATTATACGGCGAAGAACGGCGAGACCTACGTCCTCAACCTCATCGACACGCCCGGACATGTCGATTTCGCCTATGAGGTCTCGCGCTCGCTGTCGGCCTGCGAGGGCGCGCTGCTCGTCGTCGACGCGGCGCAGGGGGTCGAGGCGCAGACGCTCGCCAACGTCTATCTCGCCCTCGACAACGATCTGGAAATCGTCCCGGTCCTCAACAAGATCGATCTGCCCGCCGCCGAGCCAGACAAGGTCAAGGAGCAGATCGAGGAGGTGATCGGCCTCGACGCCTCGGAAGCCGTGATGATTTCCGCGAAATCCGGCCTCGGCATCGAGGATGTGCTGGAGGCGATCGTCCACCGCCTGCCCCCGCCGAAGGAAGGCGACCGCGCCGCTCCGTTGAAGGCGATGCTGGTCGACAGCTGGTACGATTCCTATCTCGGCGTCGTCGTGCTCGTGCGCGTCATCGACGGCGAGCTGAAGAAGGGTCAGGTGATCCGCATGATGGGCACCGACGCCAAATACCCGGTCGACCGGGTCGGCGTCTTTACCCCCAAGATGGTTCAGGTCGACGCACTCGGCCCCGGCGAGCTCGGCTTCATCACCGCCTCGATCAAGGAAGTCGCCGACACCCGCGTCGGCGATACCATCACCGAGGACAAGCGCCGCACCACGACGATGCTGCCCGGCTTCAAGCCGGCCCAGCCGGTGGTCTTCTGCGGCCTGTTCCCGGTCGATGCCGCCGATTTCGATGATCTCAGAGCCGCCATGGGCAGGCTGCGGCTCAACGACGCCAGTTTCTCCTTCGAGATGGAATCCTCGGCCGCGCTTGGTTTCGGCTTTCGCTGCGGCTTCCTCGGCCTGCTCCATCTGGAAATCGTCCAGGAGCGGCTGTCCCGCGAGTTCGACCTCGACCTCATCGCGACGGCCCCGAGCGTCGTCTACGACATCAAGCTGACCGACGGCACGACCATCCAGCTGCACAATCCAGCCGATATGCCGGACATCATGAAGATCGAGCGGATCGACGAGCCCTGGATCAAGGCGACGATCCTCACCCCGGACGAGTATCTCGGCAACATATTGACGCTCTGCCAGGAGCGGCGCGGCGTCCAGATCGATCTCTCCTATGTCGGCAAGCGCGCTCTGGTGGTCTACGAGCTGCCGCTGAACGAGGTGGTGTTCGACTTCTACGATCGGCTGAAATCGATCTCCAAGGGATACGCCAGTTTCGACTACCAGATGACCGACTACCGCGAGGGCGACCTCGTCAAGATGGGTATATTGGTCAATGCCGAGCCGGTCGACGCCCTGTCGATGCTGGTCCACCGCAATCAGGCCGAGCGCCGTGGCCGGGCCATGTGCGAGAAGCTGAAGGAACTGATCCCCAACCACCTCTTCAAGATCCCGATCCAGGCGGCGATCGGCGGCAAGGTGATCGCCCGCGAGACCATCTCGGCGCTCCGGAAGGACGTCACCGCCAAATGCTACGGCGGCGACGCCACCAGAAAGCGCAAGCTGCTCGACAAGCAGAAAGAGGGCAAGAAGCGCATGCGCCAGTTCGGCAAGGTCGACATCCCGCAGGAAGCCTTCATCGCCGCACTGAAGATGGATAGCTAAGCTTCCGCATCCCCGCGCGCAGCGTGGGGATGCGTGCCACTGCCTGCACCGAGACGAACGGAGCGCGCCCCTCTGGACGAGAGGGAACGGCCTTCATCCAAAGTCGTCATCCCGGCCTTGAGCCGGGACCCATTCCAAATCATCCGAGCCCCCAATCCGTCGCCGGACAGGATGGATAAAAGTCGCGGCATGGGTCCCGGCTCAAGGCCGGGATGACGAGGTTTCAAGGGCAGCGCGCTCCCAAGAAACCGCGCCGCCCAAAAAATCTCTCCCCCCTCGTAACCTCGCGCATAATCCTCTGCCCGCTGGCCCATCCTGGGTGAGTCGATGGAACGGGCACGGAAACGCGCGGTGATGCCTTCATCTTGCCCGCCGCTTCGGCTAAGCACCGCGGCTCCACATTCTCCCCGTCCCTTTCCATCTCCGGGCGTCCTCGCCCGCCCGGCGCGTTCCGCCTGTTTCCAGAGCCTTTGCATGACGACGTTGTTTCCCGGCCTCGATTTCGGCACCACCAACTCCACCCTGGCGCTCGCAGCCCCCGGCGCGGCGCCGCGGCTGGTGCCGCTGGAGGGCGCCCATCTGACCATCCCCTCGGCGCTGTTCTTCAGTCTCGAGGACGGCGAGACCTATGTCGGCCGCGCCGCGGTGTTCGAATATCGCGACGGCGCCGAAGGGCGCTTCATGCGGGCGCTGAAATCGATCCTCGGCACCTCGCTGATGGCCGAGACGACGCCCATCGGCCGCAGGCGCATGAGCTTCGAGGAACTGATCGGCCGGTTCCTCAAGCATTTGCGCGAGCGGCTGGAAGAGGCCGTCGGCGCCGATCCGGCCGTTGCGGGCGCCGCCCTCGATTCGATCGTGCTCGGCCGCCCGGTGCGCTTCGTCGATGAGGACGACGCGGCCGATCGCGCCGCCCAAGGTCAATTGGAGACAGCCGCCCGCGCGCAAGGGTTTCGTCATATCGAGTTCCAATACGAGCCGGTCGCGGCCGCGCTTCATTACGAACGGACGGTCACGTCCGAGCAACTCGCCCTCGTCGTCGATATCGGCGGCGGCACGTCGGATTTCTCGATCCTGCGCCTGGCGCCGCGCGCGGCCGGCGCGGCCGCGAGCCAAGCCGACCGCCGCGCCGACATTCTGGCCACCACCGGCGTCCATGTCGGCGGCACGGATTTCGACCGCCTCCTCAACATCGCAGCGGTGATGCCGCATTTCGGCCTCGGCTCGACCACCGCCGACGGCAAGCGGGCGATGCCGGTCTGGTATTTCAACGACATGGCAACCTGGCACCGCATCAACACGCTCTACACGGCCAAGAACAGCCGCGACATCCGCAGCCTGGAGCGCGAGGCGGCCGAGCCGGACAAGCTCGCCCGCTATGCCCATCTCCTCGCCCACCGTTCGGGCCATCGCCTCGCTGGCGCGGTGGAGGCGGCCAAGATCGCCCTGACCGAGGATACCCAGGCAGCCGTCACGCTACACGAGCCGGGGCTGGCGCTCGACCTGCCGGTGACCCGTGCTGCCTTCGATGCGGCGACGGCCGAGCTCAACGGCCGCATTGCCGGCGCGATCGATGCGGCCCTCGCAAGCGCCCAGGTCGCGGCCGGATCGATCCAGACCGTGATTCTCACCGGCGGCGGCGCGCTGGTGCCGGCGGTGCGCGCCGTCGCCACCCGGCGCTTTCCCGGCGCGGCCATCGCCCAGGCGGACGAATTCGGCAGCGTCGGGCTCGGGCTGGCCGTCGATGCCGCCCGGCGGTTCGCCTAAGCGGCGTTCGCTAAACGGCACGCGCGACCTATAACGTTTCGAATGGCGGATTGACGCTGGGCTGAACCAAAGGACCGGATCGTGAGCATCGGACTGATCGCGCTTCTCGACGACATCGCGGGCCTCGCCAAGGTGGCGGCCGCCTCTCTCGACGACGTCGCCGCGCAGGCCGCCAAGGCGGGCACCAAGGCCGCCGGCGTCGTCATCGACGACGCCGCGGTGACGCCGCGCTACGTCACCGGCTTCAAGCCCGAACGCGAGCTGCCAATCATCTGGCGGATCACCCTTGGATCACTCAAGAACAAGCTCGTCTTCCTGTTGCCGGGCGCGCTGTTGCTCGGCTATTTCGCGCCCTGGGCGATCACCCCGCTGTTGATGCTCGGCGGGCTCTATCTCTGCTACGAGGGCGCCGAGAAGGTTTACGAGGCGCTGTTTCCGCACAAGGCCCACGCCCATGAGGCCAAGCTCACCGGCGCCAAGACCGATCCGAAGACGCTTGAGGACCAAAAGGTCGCGAGCGCCGTCAAGACCGATTTCATCCTCTCGGCCGAGATCATGGCAATCACCCTTGCCGGGCTTCCGGAGGGCGGCCTCGTCACCCAGGCCGCGGTTCTGGCGATCGTCGCCGTCGGCATCACCGCGGTCGTCTATGGCGGCGTCGCACTGATCGTCAAGGCCGACGATGTCGGGCTCGCCATGGCCAAGAGCGATACCCCGTCCGCCATCGGCTCGGTGATCCGGGGGATCGGCCGCGGTCTCGTTATCGGCATGCCGATCTTCCTGAAGGTGCTGGCCGTCGTCGGCACCGCGGCGATGATCTGGGTCGGCGGCGGCATCATCGTCCACGGCCTGGAGCAATACGGCTTCACCACGATCGGCCATACGATCGAGATCGGAGCCGAGGCAGCGGTCGGCGCAATCGGCGAATTCGGCGGCTTCGTCCATTGGCTGGTTGCGGCGGCCGGCGCGGGAGTTGTCGGCCTCATCGTCGGCGCGGCGCTTATCCCGCTCGTCGGGGCGGTCGTCGCGCCGCTCTGGAATGCCGTCAGCGGCAAGAAGGACGCGCCGGCGCATTGAGAGATCGGCGGGAGCCGCGCGGCCCGGCTTTTTGCCGCAGCTGGCGGAAACCAGAACCCACGCCACCGCCGTCTTCCGGCTGCAGATCCCGGCAGTCCTCGCGCTGGTCGCCTGCACCGTGCTGGTCGGCCTGCCCGCATCGTCATCAAGAAATGAGCAGACGTGGCTGTGGAGGCAGTCGCGAGCAAACCCGTCTCCACGTCAAGTACAGGGAATAAACAGGGAATTGCACTCGCTGTGGGCTGCGATTGATTGAAGGTGTCCTGATTTTCCTCGCTCCATCAGCACTTTGCCCGGCAATTCCCTGGTCGGCCGAACAGGGAAATTGCATTCGGCTTTCAGGGAACAATGGGCGAGTAACAGGGAGTCAGCAACGCGACTTCAATCGTCTTCGCCACCGTCGCGTTCGGCCAGCAGCAACGTCATGGCGTGCCCGCCCGACTGCAGCAGCGTCTGCGCATAGAGCTGAGTGCGCGATGAGTAGCTCAGCCAGTCGTCGGCGTCTGCCTCGTTCATCGGGAGAAGGGATTCGGATAAGCTGGATCGCTTCGGCAGGCCTGGCAAGGCGTCGCCCCTGTCGACCGCCAGCCAGGGAAAACCTTCACCCCGGTCGAAATAGGAAATGGCTCCATCCTTGCTAAACACGATCGCGAGCCGGTCGCGATGGAGCTGCACGTATCGGCGCGCCGTCGCCTCCTTGCTCAGCTCGAGCGCGTCGGCCGCCTGAAGCACCTTTTCGAGATCGGCGAAAGACAGGAGGAACGGCCTCATGAGGGAAGACGGGGCGAGCAGTTCGATGGCGAAGGTGTTCGCCTCGATCTCCTGCTGCTGGTGCCGAGTGGGTTTTCGGGTTGATGTGCCGCTCAGGATCATATCGGACCGGCTGCACTCGAAGCCGCCGTCCGTGGTCTGCTGGTGAAGGGGGTTCAGGAAATGCAGGAGCTCGTGGGCGACGGTGTACCGCCGCCGCTGCGGGTTCGATGTCCTGCTGACGAGGATTGAGCCAACATCTCGTTCGGCCGTCGTGACCAGAGCCCCTTCGATGTTCGTGAGATGCTCTTCACGGATCTCGTGAATATCCAGCGCGAGTGCGATCTCTCGGACTGGGGTCGCACCGCGCAGACCCGGCAACTGCGCGTGAATCGCTCGGGCCAGCCGGACCGGATCGGTGCCGCCGCCATCCTCCACCGCCATCCGGTCAATGCACAGGGGCATTGCCCTTCAGCTCACCCTGCGACTCAGCAGTGACTGCATCATGTCGTCGAGGATCGCTCGTTCGCGCGAATCGAGCTTGGCCGCCTGACGGAACATCCGCTGAAGCTGGGGATCAGCGTCGGCCGCCTCGACCTCCTCACCCACGAGAAAGGCCACGGAGACGCCGAAGTGGTCGGCGAGGCGCTCGACGAGCGCCATCGATGGGTTCTTGGCCCGGTTCTTCTCCATTTCCCAGATGTGCGCCTTGGAGACACCGACGGCATCCCCAACCTGCTGAAGAGACTCTTTCTTGCTGTGCCGCAGTTCGGCGATCCTTGCTCCCAGACCCACGTCGTCCTCCCGGTCGTTCGCCACGTCTGACGTTCTCATAGACCTCAAGTTTGACAGCGGCCAGAGTTTTTTGTAGTGAACAAAAATGGCAGATGTTGCCGATTCCAGCATAGGGGCTTGCGATGACCGAACTTCAAATCACCTACCTCCCGACCACGGCGCTGAACCCGTGGGCGAGGAACGCCCGAACGCACTCGAAAAAGCAGATCCGGCAACTCGCTGCCAGCATCACGGAGTTCGGCTTCACCAACCCGATCCTCATCGACGGGGACAACACCGTCCTCGCCGGTCACGGACGCCTTGCGGCGGCAAATCAACTCGGGATGAGCACCGTCCCCTGCGTCCGGATCGAAACGATGACGCCGGCGCAGAAGCGCGCCTATGTGCTCGCCGACAACAAGCTTGCCCTCAACGCCGGCTGGGACGAGGATCTGCTCGCCGAAGAGCTCAAGGGACTGCTCGAGGATGGCGAAGGCTTCGACGTCTCGCTCACCGGCTTCTCGATCGTCGAGGTCGACGCCCTGGTCGAGGGGCTCCATCCCGAAGAGCCCGGTGATCCGGAGGACGACGTCCTGCCGCCGCTCGGCGACGGCGAACCGTGCTGCCGACCGGGTGACATCTGGGCGCTTGGTCCGCACCGGTTGATCTGTGGCAGCGCCCTCGAATCCGCCGTGGTCACCGCCCTGATGAATGGGGAGCGGGCGCAGATGGTGTTCACCGACCCGCCCTATAACGTTCCGATCGACGGCAATGTCGGTGGCCTCGGCTCGGTCAAGCACCGCGAGTTCGCCATGGCCTCGGGCGAGATGTCCCGGGATCAGTTCACGGCGTTCCTCCGTTCGGCGTTCGAGAAGCTGGTCCGGTTCAGTATCGACGGTTCTATCCACTACATCTGCATGGACTGGCGGCACATGATCGAGATGCTCTCGGCCGGCGAGGTCTACACCGAGTTCAAGAACCTGATCGTCTGGGCCAAGGACAATGGCGGCATGGGAACATTCTACCGCTCGCGTCATGAGCTGGTCTTTGCGTTCAAGAACGGCACGGCACCGCACATCAATACGTTCGAGCTCGGCCAGCACGGGCGCTATCGGACCAACGTCTGGCAGTACCGCGGCATGAACTCGATCTCCGCCGGCCGCATGCAGGAACTTGCGCTGCATCCGACGGTCAAACCGGTGGCCATGATCGTCGATGCGATCAAGGACGTGTCGGAGCGTGGCGCAATCGTCCTCGATCTGTTCGGCGGCAGCGGCTCGACGCTGATCGCGGCCCACAAGACCGGTCGCCGCGCTCATCTTGTTGAACTTGATCCCATCTACTGCGACCGCATCATCAGGCGCTGGGAGCTGTTCGCCAAGGACGATGCCGAGTTGATCGCCTGCGGTATCGCGGCCATGGCGATGCAGGAGGCTGCATAGCCATGGCTCCCGCTCCAGTACGGCGGCAACGCCCAAAGCTCAAAGGCCCGGACACCACCAGGTATGACGTCGGCTACGGCAAGCCGCCGGTCGAGAAGCGTTTCGGGCCGGGACAGTCCGGCAATCCGCGAGGCCGGCCGAGGGGCGCCAAGAACAAGATGCCGGCGCTGAACGAGGAGCGGCTCAAGAGCATCATCCTCGAGGAGGCCTATCGCGCCATCCGCATCAACGACGGCGACAGGCAGATCAAGGTGCCCATGGCTCAGGCGATTATACGCGCCGTCGCCGTCAACGCGGTGAAGGGTCAGCAGCGTGCGCAACGGCTGTTCACCGAACTTCTCGCGACCACCGAGCGGGAAAACCGCGCCCTCCACAATGAGTGGCTCGACGTGGCGATGACCTACAAGATCGAATGGGATCGCGAACTCGAGCGGCGGCGCCGTCTTGGCATCATTGATCTTCCCGAGCCCCTGCCCCATCCCGACCACATCATCATCGATCTTCACGCCGGAACGGTGCGCATTACCGGTCCATCCACCAAGGAGGAGAAGGCCCTATGGGACCTCATCAAGGGCCGGAGGCATGAGTTCGAAGATGAACTGCGGGAGCTCGAGGCAATGATCGCCGATCCGGATCACCCGCACAGAAACTTCGCCCTCCAGGACATCAAGCAGACCAGGAAGGTGCTCGCAATCATCGATGCCGTCGAGCAACGGTACCGGTCGTATGTGTCATCGCCTGACTCAAACCAACGCACGGGAGGAACTGCGTGGGAATGTCCCGGTCTCTGTTGAAACTCTGAAGTGGGCGGCGTTGCCCGCCTCGAGCCGTTAGGCTCGGGGTGCCGATTCCACTGAGGAGA
>NZ_JAZHLJ010000077.1:0-14733 GCF_036549495.1 Aurantimonas sp. C2-5-R2 | reverse complement strand
CGAAAAGTTCATTGCCCCTGCATCGAGGGCCGCGTAACGTTCAACCCGGCATCGCCGCTCAACGAAGTTCAACAAACTTCGGGACATCCCCAAGGCTTGGGACGATTGGTTGAGCCAAGCGGCAAAGCTCGCGGATCGATTCAGCCGCGAACTGGATGGCGACGATCCGTTTGCCTATAACGAAACGGCGAGCGTAAGCGTCCTTGCGTCTGCCGCAGCCTGTTCCGGTTTCCTAGCGCTGGCCGAATTCGCAACGACCAAAAGAGCCGCGCGTGATCGCCGCCAAAAGGCCCGTGGCCGGTCCGACTTCTGGATGATGGGCGATGGTCGTGCGTGGGCTTTCGAGTTCAAGCAGATCACCGGCGGCGGGATTACATCCAGACGGCTCGATAGAAAGATGACCGCTGCCATCGACTGCGCGAAAAGCATCCACGAGCGAGATGCCAATATGGCAGTCGCAGGACTGATCGTTTCCTTGTCCTACTTCGAGCCAGCCGAGGCCGCGACGGCTCGAAAGGTTCTGAGCGATTTCAAAAACGAACGGGATTTCGCCTGGAAAATCGGGAGTCGTGACAAGGAGCAGGAGACCTATCTCTTCTTTGATGTCGCATGGCGAAAGTAGCCACCGGTCACTCGAATCCCTCCCTGGTTCCCCATCGGGCCTCGCTTCTAAACTCGGTCGCCCCCCTTTCCGACGATCACTTCGGACCGGCGCGGGGGACGGAGACGCCTTGAACGCTATCCCTGAACCCTTTTGCGCAGACCGCCTCGCCGGTCCTCATCCCACGGCCGGCTGAGCGGCCTTATTCCTATGCCGTGCCAGAAGGAATGCAGGTCGGAAGGAATGCAGGTCGGGGGGGGGTGATGGTGCGGGTGCCGCTGGGGCGCCGGCCACTCGTCGGAATCATCCGCAACGGCGCGGCCGACCAGATCACCCGGCGACGCGGCGGACCGTCGCCACGGCTTTCTCGATGGATGGCTCGTAGCTCACCAGCGGCGGCTTGATCCCGTGCAGGAAGAGGTCCTTGCGAATTTCATGCGAGGTGCCGGTCAGCACCACTTTCACCCCACGCCGGGTCGCCTTGTGGGCCAGCCCCTCCAGCGTGTTGGCGGCGGTGGAATCGAGAAAGGGAACCGCCGCGAAGTCGATGATCAAGGCGCGATGCGTGTCGGCGATGCGGTCCAGCACCGAGCCGATCGAGGCCGCCGCGCCGAAGAAGAACGCCCCCGAGATCCGGTAGACGACCACGTCTGGATCCATTGCCGCCGTCTCGTCGTAAGGCGAGCGGCCGCCATTGGCATCATCGGCCTTGTCCTCGGCGACAAACGGTCCGTGCGTCGCGATCGACGTCGTTTTCGACATGCGGTGAATGAACAGCACCGAACCGAGCGCGAAGCCGACGACGATCGCCTCTGTCAGATCGCGGAAAATCGTTAGCAGGAAGGTCGCCAAGAGCACTGCGGCATCGCCGCGCGAGGCCCGCAGCAGCGTCGCGAAGGCATGTTTTTCGATCATGTTCCAGGCCACGACGGCGAGAACGCCGGCAAGGCTGGCCAAAGGAATGTAGCTCGCGAGCGGCGCGGCAACCAGAACGAAGAGCAGTAGAAAGACGGCATGCAGCATGCCCGCGACAGGTCCGTGCGCGCCGGCGCGGACATTGGTGGCGGTGCGGGCGATCGTGCCGGTGACGCAAATGCCGCCGAAGATGCCCGAGGCGACGTTGGCCACGCCTTGCGCGACCAATTCGCAGTTCGATCGATGGCGGCGACCGGTCATTCCGTCCGCGACGACAGCCGACAGCAAGGATTCGATGGAGCCGAGGAGCGTGAACGCCACGGCGCTCGGCAGCACGGCCTGGATTTTGGCGAACGTGAATTCCGGCAATGACGGCAGCGGCAAGGTGCTGGGAATGCCTCCGAAGGCGGTGCCGATCGTCGACACCGGAAGATGCGACAAACCGGTTGCGGCAGCCGCGGCGATCACCGCGATCAACATCCCCGGCCAATGCGGGCGGGCGCGTTTCAGGCCGGTGATGACAAGGATGGTTGCGACGGACAGCGCGACCGCTGCCGCGTTGAAGCTCGGCAGACCGGCCCAGATGATGGGCAGTTTCTCCAGCAGCGGCCCCGGCTCCGCGTCGCCCAGGGTGAGACCGAGAAGATCCTTGATCTGGCTGGCGAAGATGATCACGGCTATGCCGGCCGTGAAGCCGACGGTGACCGGGTACGGAATGAACTTGATGTAGGTGCCGAACCGCAGCAAGCCTACCGCCATCAGCATCACGCCGGACAGGATCGTGGCCAGGAGCAAGCCGTCCATGCCATGCAGTTGGACCGTCGTGGCCACCAGCACGATGAACGCACCGGCGGGACCGCCGACCTGAAAGCGGCTGCCGCCGAGGGCCGAGACCAGAAAGCCGCCGATGATCGCCGTATAGAGCCCCTGCGCCGGAGAGGCGCCCGACGCGATGGCGATCGCCATCGACAATGGCAGCGCGACGATCGCCACCGTCAGTCCGGCGATGATGTCGGATCGGAACTGGGTAAGGCCGTATCCCTCGCGCAGGACGGTGATGAGTTTGGGCGTGAAGAGCGCGACAAAGCTCGGGTTGGATGTCGCGGTCCGAATTGAGGGTCTCATGTCCATGATGTCCGGCGGCCTTGGGAAAAGGCGGCGGGATCGTCGGCATCAGTCGTCGGTCGCCGTCGCGTTCGTTGCTCGTTTCAGCTTCGCGGTTTCGGCACCTTCAGCCGAACCCCCCGGCCCGACGAGACACTCTGTGCGTTTTCGCCGATCAACTCGATTCCGGCGCGGTCGAGCGCCTCGACGACCTTCGTCAGACTCTCGACAACCCCGCGTACATTGCCCTGACTGGCCTCCATCCGCTGGATAGTGGGCACCGAGACGCCGGCGAGGTCCGCCAATGTCTTCTGATCGATGCCGAGAAGCGCCCGGGCGGCGCGCAGTTGTGAGGCCGTGATCATGAATCATTCTGCCGAGGCTTAGATAGGTATAACGATACCTAAACAATGCAATCTGATATCTCAAGCATCATTATTAGCGCTTCATATTCTATCGACGTATCCCTCGGCGCCCACGACCGAGGCCCACTCGGACTGCAGCAGACGGAGCGCAAATTCCCGCCTATGGAATGCGGCGGAGGCCCTGGGCATCATCGCCTGCCCCACGGCCGCGGATCGGGCAATCTGGTTTGCGATGCCCGCCAGAGCGCACCATCGCTTTCAGCCATCCGTCCGACTTCGTAGAGTCGCCTGTCCGTGCGCGATTCGGTTCCGCCCGTTTCAAGCGGCCAAATCCGTTCTCTGCCCTCGCCCGGAGCCCCCTTTTGTCCCAGACCGGCCAGCTCTTTGAAACGCGCGTCGTGCCGGTCCTCGTCCCGCTACCGGCCGAGCGGCCCTACTCCTATGCCGTGCCGGACGGGATGGAGGTCGCGCCGGGGTCGATCGTACAGGTGCCGCTCGGGCCCCGGCAGGTGGCGGGCGTCGTCTGGGACGGCGCGAGCGACCGGGTCGACGCCAAGAAGCTTCGGCCGATCACCCGTGTCTTCGACTGCCCGCCGCTCGACGCCACGATGCGCCGCTTCGTCGATTGGGTCGCCGACTACACGCTGTCACCGCCGGGGCTGGTGGTGCGTATGGCGCTCAGGGCGCCGGCAGCGTTCGACCCGGAAGCCTGGATCGAGGGAATCGAGGCGACAGGCGCTTCTCCAGACCGCATGACCGGGGCGCGCGAGCGGGTGCTTGGGGCCGCGCAGGAGGCGCCGGCCTGGTCGCGCTCGGGGCTCGCCCACGCGGCGGGGGTGACGCCGTCGGTGGTCGACGGGCTGATCAAACAGGGCAGTTTTCGCGGCGTCCGCCTGCCGCCGCCGCCGGCGGTGGCGGCGCCCGATACGGGCTACGGCCGGGCCGAACTCAACGCCGACCAGCGCGCGGGGGCGGACAGTCTCGCCGCGAGCGTGGCAAAGGGCGGCTTTTCCACGACGCTGCTCGAAGGCGTCACCGGCTCGGGCAAGACCGAGGTCTATTTCGAGGCGGTCGCGCGCGCCCTCGACGAGGGCCGGCAGGTGCTGATCCTGTTGCCCGAAATCGCGCTGACCCAGAGCTTCATCGACCGGTTCCACGCGCGCTTCGGCGCGCCGCCGGCCGAATGGCACTCGGACGTCGCCCCGCGCCAGCGCGAGAAGATCTGGCGGCAGGTCGTGGAAGGACGGGTGAAGGTCGTGGCCGGAGCGCGCTCGGCGCTGTTCCTGCCGTTCCAGAACCTCGGGCTGATCATCGTCGACGAGGAGCACGACCCGGCCTACAAGCAGGAGGAGCGCACCTTCTATCACGCGCGCGACATGGCGGTGGTGCGCGGCTCGCTCGGCGGGTTCCCGGTGATCCTCGCCTCGGCGACGCCGTCGGTGGAAACGCGGGTCAACGCCGCGTCCGGGCGCTACGGCCATGTGCGGCTCGCCGGACGCTTCGCCGAAGCCGCGATGCCGGATCTGTCCCTGATCGACATGCGTGCCGCGCCGCCGCCGCGCGGGCGCTTCGTCTCGCCGGTGCTCGGACGGGCGATCGCCGACACGATCGCGCGCGGCGAACAGGCGCTCTTGTTCCTCAACCGGCGGGGCTACGCGCCGCTGACGCTCTGCCGGGTCTGCGGCCACCGCTTCCAGTGCCCCGACTGTTCGACCTGGCTGGTCGACCACCGGCTGCGCGGCCAGTTGCAGTGCCATCATTGCGGCTTCGCTGTGCCCCGGCCCGAGGCTTGCCCGGAATGCGGCACGCTCGATCACCTCGTCGCCTGTGGCCCCGGCGTGGAACGAATCGCCGAGGAGATGCTGACGGATTTTCCCGAGGCGCGGACGATTCTGCTCTCCTCCGACCTTCCCGGCGGCGCGAGGCGGCTCAGGCGCGAACTCGACGCCATCGCCGACGGCGAGGCCGATATCGTCATCGGCACGCAGTTGGTCGCCAAGGGGCATCATTTTCCGATGATGACGCTGGTCGGCGCGATCGACGCCGATCTCGGCCTCGCCAATGGCGACCCGCGCGCCGCCGAACGGACCTTCCAGCTCTTGCACCAGGTGACCGGCCGTGCGGGCCGCAGCGGCGGCCGGGCCAGCCGCGGGCTGATCCAGACATTCCAGCCGGAGCACCCGGTGATGCAGGCGATCGCGTCCGGCGACGCCAGCCGCTTCTACGAGCGCGAGATCGCCGAACGCGAACGCACGAGTCTGCCGCCTTTCGGGCGACTTGCCAGCGTCATCGTCTCGGCGAATAGCCGCAAGGAGGCAGAGGAGCATGCCCGCTCGCTCAGACGGGCGGCGGCCGAGGACGGCGACATCGAAGTTCTCGGCCCGGCCGAGGCGCCGCTGGCGGTGCTGCGGGGCCGGCATCGGTTCCGGCTGCTCGTTCACGGGACACGCCGCTCGCCGATCCAGGTGTTCCTGCGCGCCATGGTCGCTGCTGCGCCCCGCCCGCGTGGCTCAGTTCAGGTGCAGATCGACGTGGACCCGCAGAGCTTTCTGTGAGAAAGCCTCTGGCAAAGGGGTATGATGGACGGGGAGACGACGGATGCAGGCGCTGTTGAAATATCTCGTGGCCGGGGCGGCCATGAGCGTGCTCGCGAGTTATTCGGCCATGGCTCAGGACAAAGCGGGCGGAACCTCGCTCCCGACTTCCCCCTTCGCATCGACGACGCCGGGTCAGGCACCGACTGCGAACGCCTCCCCCGACACGCCCACAGGCCTCGAACTGGGTCTCCTCGACTGGTCCCCCATCCCGACGCGCTGTGCCTTCGTCGATCCCGACAAGTCCGTCAAGCCGAGCACGGAGACCACGTTCGAGCCGTTCGTTTTCCTGACCATGACCCAAAGCGGCAGCGGGACAACGGTCGGACCGGAGCGTGGCTACGTCATGGCGAACGGCCTGGTGCGCGAACTCGAAAAGGGCAAGACGGCGCCGAACAAGGACGGCCAGGTGGTCACCGTCTGGCGCTCGGCGGGCGAGCCGCGCATCAACGTCAACATCGTCCTGGCGGACGCGCGCCAGGAGAACGGCACGACCCGCTATTCCGGGTCGATGACCCTTTTTTGGGGCGACAAGAAAGAATCGGTGGCGATCACCGGCAGCTGCGAGAATTGAGGCGCTCCATCGAACCACACGTTTTACCTAATCCACTGCATTAGATCCCCCCGATCCACATCAAACTCCTCCTCTGATCGATCAACCGATCGCGCTATAACTAATATTTTTTCCAAATCTGCCCTTTTTATCGTCCCCCTTATACCTATTTCCGCACTTTCTCTATTTGGCGTCACGATAACGGCCTTTGGGATATTTAACGCCGTGTATGTGTTATCATTTGACAAAATAATTCTTCTTTTTGAATTCGGATTTACTGACAATTCCGTCTCTAAGTCCGCCCGTGTTGGAGGAAATTCCCGGTTAACTCGATCCTGAGTATCGATTGTTAGCGAGTATATTCTACTGATATGTACAGAGAATTTTACGATTTCTTCTTTATTTCGATACGAAAAATACGCTATACCCGACTCTTGGTCAATTTGCTCAAGCGTTCCAGTCCAAACGAGGTCGCGCCTATCCGACCAGTCGTTGGTTTCAATCTTCACAATATCTCCGCCGGCGTTAGATGCCATCATCATAATACTCATCATTGACAATACAAATACTTTTCTCATCGTAATGTCACCTCATACCTTTCCACCCCCCGCCGCTCTATAGCAACAATCTGCACAACCCCCCGGATCGATGTTGGCGTAAAAATGAAGAACCTATCTTCAGTAAGCAGCAACAAATGATATTCTCCTGTATTGTATATTGAAAGCTTACCCGTATCTGGAAATTTTATTACTGGTTTAGTTATATCAAATTTAAGTGTATCCTTCTCTGCCTCGCGATTACCGTAGAATGCTCCGACTTCCGCGCAGGCTAGAAAGCTGGCGTAAAACAAAAAAGTTATTACCAGAAATCCAATCCATGACGCGATCACATATCTGCATATTACGTAGGCAAATGTTATTATAACAATTAAAAATGTTGTGAAAATATAATTCACTCCGGTGAACAATACGTTAGACGCAAACAACACTGCCGCACCGATGCTTGTCGGGTCAGTGATAACAGGAAGATCGAAATACTCGTTGTAACTCGTTATATATGAATAACCTCCGGCATATATACTTATTGCGAATATACCAATAAATACAAAAAGATCCGCAAACTGCTTTATTGAATTTTCTTCTATAGACATTAAACGGACGATTGCGCGATTAAATAACATTTATTTTTTCCGTGTGAGTACAATTTGATATATACTATCTTGCGCCGTATGCTCTGAGGTACCCAAGCGGAATATGACCTTAAGTAACATATTTCGTCGGTGTTCGCGAGTAAAATTTTCAGCAGCCAGCCCGCAGCGGATATCGGCCGCCGATTGAAAGGCAGCCAACGCATTGTTTCTCAGCTTTTCCCAGACTGTTTGGAGAAGCTATTACATTTGTCGTGTCCAAGCGGCCGAGTGCGAGGTAAGCGGGTTACTGCTCACTGAGAGTCCGTTTCGAAACTCACTGCGGCGGGTTCAAAGGCCCCTCGGATGGTCGCTCCGCAATGACATGATACCCGATTTCCGCGGGTTNCTGAGAGTCCGTTTCGAAACTCACTGCGGCGGGTTCAAAGGCCCCTCGGATGGTCGCTCCGCAATGACATGATACCCGATTTCCGCGGGTTTGGGCGTCCCGGGTGAACCATGGAGGCTGGTCTTGGCAGGGTTTCGAAACGGCCTCTGAGAACACCTGACGGATATGGAATTCCCATGGACTTCGCGCTGCCGCAAACCAACGCCGACATGCTGCCGTTCGCGGCCGCGTGCGTCACCGTCCTATTCGGCCTCGTCGCCTTGTTCGCGCCGCGAATCACGTTTCGCGCTCTCAGGCTGGAAACCAGCCCGCGCCATCCCGAAGCCCTGTCCGAATCGCGGGCGACTATCGCCGGCTTCTGGCTCGGCGTCGGCATCGTCACGCTGCTCCTCTACAACCAGCCCTTCGTCCAGATGACGCTGGGTGCGGGTTGGCTGTTCACCGGTTTCGGCCGACTGGTCTCGATCCTCTCGGACCGCGGGTCGACTGCCTATAATTGGCTGATGTTTTTTCTGGCTCTTGCTCTGGCGGCCGCGGCTCTCGCTCCCGTATTCGGCATGGTGGCGAATTAGCCGCGGGCGAGCGCTCCGCACCGGCGGCAAATCGGCGCAAATAGGACGATGCTTTGACAAAAGCTGTCGCCAAAGCGTGTTGTCGCCGGCAAAACCCTATGCTAGACGGACCCAGTCTTCGGAAGGGCTTTTGCGGCCCGGTCGCGCGCCTTCCGTCAATCATTTAACGGCTTCAAGGATTTGGGGCGCTCTCGCTTCAGAGGCGCAACGAATGCCTTGAACGAAACCCGAAAGAGAAACGGTCGTCCGTGGCACAATCATCCTCTCCCGTTTCGGGGGTCGCAGACCGCTACGCCCAATCGCTCTTCGATCTCGCCCGCGATGACGGCGCGATCGAGACGGTCGAATCCGAGCTCGTGGCGTTTCAAAAACTGATCGACGACAATGCGGATTTCCGCCGGCTCGTCGAAAGCCCGGTCTTCTCCTCGGACGACCAGATGAAGGCGATCGACGCCATCGTTGGCGAGGTGAAGCCGAGCGAACTGACCGGCAACTTCCTGCGGGTCGTCGCGTCGAATCGCCGCCTCTTCGTCCTGCCGGGCATCATCCGCGGCTTTCGCCAGTATGCGGCCGAGCATCGCGGCGAAATCGCGGCGTCGGTGACCAGTGCCCACAAGCTGTCGGCCGCCCAGCGCAAGGAACTTGCCGAGGCTCTCGGCTCCTACGCCGGCAAGACCGTAACCATGACCGAGAGTGTCGATTCCACGATCCTCGGCGGGCTGATCGTCAAGATCGGATCGCGCCAGATCGACACCTCGCTTCGTACCAAACTCAATTCGCTTAAGCTTGCACTGAAAGAGGTCGGCTGATGGACATCCGCGCCGCGGAAATTTCCGCAATCCTCAAGAAGCAGATCAAGAACTTCGGCTCGGAGGCGGAAGTCGCGGAAGTCGGCCAGGTTCTTTCGGTCGGCGACGGCATCGCGCGCGTCTACGGGCTCGACAATTGCCAGGCCGGCGAGATGGTCGAATTCCCCGGCGGAATTCAGGGCATGGCCCTGAATCTGGAAGAGGACAATGTCGGCGTCGTGATCTTCGGCTCCGACCGGGCGATCAAGGAAGGCGACACCGTCAAGCGCACCGGCAACATCGTCGAGGTGCCGACGGGCAAGGGCCTGCTGGGACGCGTCGTCGACGGTCTCGGCAACCCGATCGACGGCAAGGGCCCGATCGAGGGTGCCGAGCAGCGTCGCGTCGACGTCAAGGCGCCGGGCATCATCCCGCGCAAGTCGGTGCATGAGCCGATGTCGACCGGCCTGAAGGCCATCGACGCGCTGATCCCGATCGGTCGCGGCCAGCGCGAGCTGGTCATCGGCGACCGCCAGACCGGCAAGACCGCGATCCTGCTCGATACCTTCCTCAACCAGAAGCCGGCGCATGACGAGAACCGCGAGAGCGACAAGCTCTATTGCATCTACGTCGCTGTCGGCCAGAAGCGCTCCACCGTCGCGCAGTTCGTGCGCACGCTCGAAGAGCGCGGCGCCATGGAGTATTCCATCGTCGTCGCCGCCACGGCGTCGGACCCGGCGCCGATGCAGTACATCGCACCGTTCACCGGCTGCGCCATGGGCGAATATTTTCGCGATAACGGCATGCACGCCGTGATCGCCTATGACGATCTGTCCAAGCAGGCCGTCTCCTACCGCCAGATGTCGCTGCTGCTGCGCCGCCCGCCAGGCCGCGAAGCCTATCCGGGCGACGTCTTCTATCTGCATTCGCGGCTCTTGGAGCGCGCCGCCAAGCTGAGCGAAGCGCACGGCGCCGGCTCGCTCACAGCACTGCCGGTCATCGAGACCCAGGCCGGTGACGTGTCGGCCTATATCCCGACCAACGTGATCTCGATCACCGACGGCCAGATCTTCCTCGAGACCACCCTGTTCTTCCAGGGTATCCGTCCCGCTGTGAACGTCGGCCTCTCGGTGAGCCGCGTCGGCTCGGCCGCCCAGATCAAGGCGATGAAACAGGTCGCCGGTTCGATTAAGGGCGAGCTCGCGCAGTACCGCGAAATGGCGGCTTTCGCGCAGTTCGGCTCCGATCTCGACGCCGCGACCCAGCGCCTGCTCAATCGCGGCGCTCGTCTGACGGAGCTGTTGAAGCAGCCGCAGTTCTCGCCGCTGAAGACCGAAGAGCAGGTGGCGGTGATCTTTGCCGGCACCCAGGGCTATCTCGACAAGCTTCGGGTCAATCAGGTCAGCGATTTCGAGCAGGGCCTGCTCAACGCGCTGCGGAGCGATCACAAGGATCTGCTCGACCGGATCGCGCAAGAAAAGGCGCTTTCGGACGAAATTCGCGAGAACTTGAAGTCGGCGATCGATTCATTCGCCAAGAGCTTCGCCTGAGTCACGAAAACGCGCATAAGCCGCGCCCCTCAGCGGGCGTGGCCGAGCTAGCGGGAGACAGCGCCAAGCCATGGCATCTCTGAAGGATCTGCGAAACCGCATTGCGTCGGTCAAATCTACGCAGAAAATCACCAAGGCCATGCAGATGGTCGCGGCGGCGAAGCTGCGCCGTGCCGAGGAGGCCGCGCAAGCCGCGCGGCCCTATGCCGATCGTATGGCCGCGGTGCTCGCCAACATTTCCGGCGCCATGGAGGGCGACGGCCTGCCGCTGATGGTCGGGACCGGCAAGGACGACGTCCATCTTCTGGTCGTCTTCACAGCCGATCGCGGCCTTTGCGGTGGCTTCAACGCGTCGATCGTCAAGCTTGCCCGTATCCACCAGCGCAAGCTGGAAGGCCAGGGCAAGACGGTGAAGTTCGTGGTCGTCGGCAAGAAGGGCTGGGACCTGATGCGCCGCGACCTGTCGTCGAAGGTCGTCGAGCGCACCGATCTGCGTGAGGCCAAACAGGTCGGTTTCGAACATGCCGAGGCGATCGGACAGACGATCATCGACCTGTTCGAGAAGGGCGAGTTCGACGTTTGCTCGATTTTCTTTTCCGAGTTCGAGAACGTCATGACCCAGACGCCGACCAGGCAGCAGGTGATCCCGGCCGCGCTCGCCGAGGACGACGCCAATCTGGCCGGCGAAGCGACCGTCTACGAGTACGAGCCGGAGCCCGGCGCGATTCTCGAGGATCTGATCCCACGCAACATCAAGGTTCAGGTGTTGCATGCGCTGCTGGAAAATGCCGCCTCCGAACAAGGCGCGCGAATGTCGGCAATGGACAACGCGACCCGCAATGCCGGCGACATGATCGACCGCCTGTCGATTTCCTACAACCGGCAGCGGCAAGCGCAGATCACGACGGAACTGGTCGAAATCATTTCGGGCGCCGAGGCGCTCTAAAGTATCTGAGAGGAGGCCTCCGATGGCTGACAACGTAAACATTTCCGGCGCGACCGGCCGCGTCGCCCAGGTCATCGGCGCCGTCGTCGACGTCGAATTCGACGGCAATTTGCCGGCGATCCTGAACGCGCTGGAATGCGACAACAACGGCATGCGCCTGGTGCTCGAGGTTGCCCAGCACCTCGGACAGAACACCGTGCGTACCATCGCCATGGATTTGACCGAAGGTCTGGTCCGCGGCCAGCCGGTGAAAGACACCGGCGGCCCGATCGAGGTTCCGGTCGGTGACGGCACGCTCGGCCGCATCATGAACGTCATCGGCGAGCCGATCGACGAGGTCGGTCCGATCCAGTACGAGATGAAGCGCGGCATCCACCAGGACGCGCCGCCCTACATCGAACAGTCGCCGGAATCGCAGATCCTGGTCACCGGCATCAAGGTCATCGACCTTCTCGCGCCTTACGCCCGTGGCGGCAAGATCGGCCTGTTCGGCGGCGCCGGCGTCGGCAAGACCGTTTTGATCCAGGAACTGATCAACAACGTCGCCAAGGCGCATGGCGGCTACTCCGTCTTCGCCGGCGTCGGCGAGCGGACCCGCGAGGGCAACGATCTCTATCACGAGATGATCGAGTCCGGCGTCAACAAGGACCCGCACCAGAACAACGGCTCGGCCGAAGGCTCCAAGGCCGCCCTCGTCTACGGCCAGATGAACGAGCCTCCCGGAGCCCGTGCCCGCGTCGCACTCACCGGCCTGACTATTGCCGAGCATTTTCGCGATCAGGGCCAGGACGTGTTGTTCTTCGTCGACAACATCTTCCGCTTCACCCAGGCCGGCTCGGAAGTGTCGGCGTTGCTCGGCCGTATTCCCTCGGCCGTGGGCTATCAGCCGACGCTGGCGACCGACATGGGCCAGATGCAGGAACGCATCACCACGACCACCAAGGGTTCGATCACCTCGGTGCAGGCCATCTACGTGCCTGCCGACGATCTGACCGATCCGGCCCCGGCGACCTCCTTCGCCCATCTGGACGCGACGACCGTGCTCAACCGCGCGATCTCGGAAAAGGGCATTTACCCGGCCGTCGATCCGCTCGATTCCAACTCGCGCATGCTCTCCCCGATGATCATCGGCGAGGAGCATTACGGGGTGGCGCGGCAGGTTCAGGAGGTTCTGCAGAAATACAAGTCGCTGCAGGACATCATCGCCATTCTCGGCATGGACGAGCTGTCGGAAGAGGACAAGCTGACGGTGGCGCGCGCCCGCAAGATCGAGCGCTTCCTGTCGCAGCCCTTCTTCGTCGCCGAAGTGTTCACCGGAGCGCCCGGCCAGTTGGTGCCGCTCGAAGACACGATCAAGTCGTTCAAGGGCCTGGTCAATGGCGAGTACGACCATTTGCCGGAAGCCGCCTTCTACATGGTCGGCTCGATCGAGATGGCGGTCGAGAAGGCGCAGAAGCTGGCCGCCGAAGCGGCTTGACCGTTGTTTACTCGATCACCAGGGCCCCTCGTCGGAGCGGTTGTTGCTCTTCTCTTGATTTCCGACTGGGTTCTGCCGGCGACCACACGAGCTGACACCACGCAGGATCTGGCTCGGGAGGCCGGATTGACGAAGATGCAGATGGACGCGATCTTTGATCAGGGAGTGGTCAGCGGAACCGCCAACGCCTGCGGTCTTGATTGGACTCGTTTGAGTTTCAGCCCGTTGATGGCCTACTGGCGGGACAAAGGGAAAACCGAGCAGCAGATGGCTGTGATCGCCGCGTGGCATGGTGCTGGCCAAGGGGTGGCTGAGTCCAAGTTCAAGGAACAACCTTGTACCGAGAGGGCGCGCCGTGAGATCAAAGCACGCCTTCCATTCCGACCTTAAAGGGGCACCATGTCCGATAGTTTTCAGTTCGAACTCGTCTCTCCCGAGCGCCTGCTGCTGTCTGAAGCGGTGACGGCCGTCAACGTGCCCGGCACCGAAGGCTATTTCACCGTCATGGCCAAGCACGCGCCACTGATGACGACGCTGAAGCCCGGCGTCGTGGTGGCGACGCTGGAAGGTGGCTCCGAGCAGAAAATCTTCGTGCTCGGTGGCTTCGCCGACGTCAACCAGAACAGCTTCACGCTGCTGGCCGAGCGCGCCACCCGTGTCGAGGATCTCGACGCGGCCGAGCTCGACCAGCAGATCAAGAACGCCGAGGAAGACGTCGCCGACGCCAAGACGCCCGAGGCCAAGGCGAAGGCCGAGCATGCCCTCGACCAGCTCCGCGAAGCGCGGGTCGCCGTCGGATTCTGATATCCCTATTTCTGTTCGATACAATGGGGCCGGCGCGATGCCGGCCTTTTCGTTTCAGTGACCATGCGACATTTCCCACGCGGCCAGCGCCCCATCGGCAGCTCCGCGTGAAATCCCGCTTCAATTCGACCGAACGCAGGCTGTCAGGATATCATACCAACCTGCGGTGATAGGGACCTACTGGATGGCGCTGAACGGGCTTGTCCGGCCAGGAGCGACGCGCAGTTCGATGCGGCGCATCGGGCAAGCGGTGCGACGCCGTCCGGCGAGCCCGTCCAGCCCACCGCAGGCGGGGCGCTCGCTGCGCCTGGCTTCGTCACGGGCCTCACTCGATGCGCCGCATCGCGCGTCGTCCCGCTCCTCGCCATGCATCGGCGATCGTCCCCGTCGAATGGGCTCCTATTACCGCAGGTTGGTATCAGGCCCGCGATAGGAGAAGCCGGACGCCGGCAATGCCGAAGAAGAGCGCAAGCGCGCCCTCGACCCAACGCCGGGCCTTCTCATAGGCCCGGAGCATGGGGCCGGTCGAAAAGACCAAGGCATAGCCGCAGAACACCAGAACGCCGAGAACCGCGCACCCTCCAATGATCGCCAACAGCATATAGGAAGGGGCGCCAGGCTGAAGGCCAAGCGACATAATCGCAATCCATGCCAAAATGGCTTTTGGATTGCCGGCATGCAGGAGGATGCCGCGGCGATACAACGCACGAAATTTTAGCCGCGAGCTATCCGGAATGGCAAGAGTTGCCGGACGCGAACTGAGGGCAGAATTGGCGGCCTTCCAGGCGAGATAAAGGAGATAAAGTCCACCCGCGATCTTGATGGCAAACAGTGCATTGGTGCGTATTTCACCGCATCGTGAGCACGGATTTCACCGCATCGTGAGCAGAGATTTCGGGGGATCGTGAGCAACGATTTCAGATGATCGT
>NZ_JAZHLJ010000076.1:0-14974 GCF_036549495.1 Aurantimonas sp. C2-5-R2 | reverse complement strand
TCCCAGGCCATTTCGATCCTCCAACGTCTCGACAACGAAGGGGAATCACAACCTGCTGATATCGCTCAACTCCTTTTCGCTCAGGCTCTAAAGCCCGAGACTGCCTTGCTTGCCGCCCTCGCGCTGCGCTCCTGGTGCGTTAATCCCACGCCGCAGGACATCGGTCGGGCGCTGTGTTCCGTGAAGGACGGCTGCCCGACCGTCTGCATGGGCTGTCTGGGAAAGGCAAACATCATCCATCGGCTCTATAACGGCGAGCGGATCTGAGCGGCACTACCAATTCACCGTTTCACCATCGATCAGGTAAAATGGTATAATGGTATCAACGGGTTAGACGAATTTCTTGTTGACTTGGCAGGGCGATTCCGGCATATCTTTCCTCGTCGCCGGAAGCGCCCGGCCAGGAGGGAAGTCAACATGAGCACTTCGACAGAAGCGACGGCATCGGAAGATTTCGAGTTTGAAGTCGGGACAGCCGTCCAGACCACCTGCGGCAACGTGCGCGGCAAGGTCCGCCAGCGCGTCACGAGCGCGAACGGTGTCCGCCTTTACATCATGCGCGATCAGGGCGGCCGAGATCGCGCCTTGCGTGCTGACGGCATGATCGCCGCATAAGAATCGGCTGCCCCACAAAGGTAGCCGAAGCGCCGCCGATCACCACATCGGCAGAGCGCCGGGCGCCGTCCCGAAGCCGGCGGCCGTTAGCGCCTCGTGATCTTAGGGTTGCGGGGCGCTTTTGGCGTGCCTCATGTGCCCTAGCCATGCGCCTTGCATGTGACGGCTAAGTCCCTGTTACCGCCTGAGCCGCCGTGCAAACGGCTGTAAAATATGGAAAATCGGTTATGGCGTTCGTCTCACGATTTTGGAGTCGAGTGCACCCTTAACTGCTTGAAAATGTTGGTGATCCCGACTGGATTCGAACCAGTGACCCTCAGATTAGGAATCTGATGCTCTATCCTGCTGAGCTACGGGACCACGCCGGGCGCACCATAATCGAATCCCGCCGCCGGCGCCAAGCCTTGTTCGATGAGGCGGATTGGGCCAGCGCCGCCGCCCGTCGTGGCCGCCGCGCAAAGCCTGGCCCACGCCCGCGCAGGGAGATCGCGGCCGCTACGGCGCCCAGGCGCGGGGCGCGCCTGGGCGCCGTATTGTCGTTGCCCGGTAAATGCGTTTGAATGAAACAAGGCAAGTCTCGTGGGGGCCGGCTTCCGACCGCTGTCGCGTGACCGGCAATTTGGGTCGGGGTTTCCACGGCCTTGTGCTATCGAGAGTTACCTCATTGGTGAAAACTGGAGCAGGGCGGGATCGAATTGACCGGATATGATCGACGTTTCGGCCTTGATCTTGCCAGCGGCTTCATCGCTCTGATCGTCTTCAGCTTCGTCATCAACATCCTGCTTCTGATTCAGCCAATCTATCTGCTGCAGATCTATGACCGCGTGCTGTCGTCGGCCTCCGTCGAGACGCTGGCGTTCATTTCCGTCATCGCGGTGGCGGCGCTGGTCTTGCTCGGCGCGGTCGACGCGATCCGTTCGATGATCTGCGGCCGGATCGCCGCGCGGCTGGAGGCCGGGACCGGCGCTCGGGCGCTCATCGGCGCGATGCGCGGCCCGCGAGCCTCGCTCGGCGACGTCCAGCCGCTGCGCGATCTCGCCACGGTCCGCGGGTTCATATCCGGCCGCGCCCTGCTGGCCTATTTCGACCTGCCCTTCGTTCCGTTCTTCATCGGGATTCTCTATTTCATCCACCCGCATCTTTTCTGGCTGACGCTGGGTGGCGCGACCGTCCTGGCTTTGCTCGCCTGGGCCAATCAGCACGCGATGCAGCGCCCGGTCGGCGAAGCCGGCGAGCAGGCGATGGCCGCAATGCTCGCGGCGCAGTCCTTCGCCCGCGGCGCCGAAAGTATCACGGCGATGGGCATGGTGGGCAATGTCGTGGGAGCATGGGGCGGACAGGAAGCGCGGTCGCTCGACGCGCAGGACCGGCTGAACCGCATCAATGCGATCTATGCCGGTGTCTCCCGCACGCTTCGCATCGGATTGCAGATCGCCATCCTCGGCTATGGCGGCTATCTGGTGCTGGCTGGCGAAATGACCGCCGGGATGATCTTCGCCTCCTCGCTGATTTCCGGTCGCGGACTCCAGCCGATCGACCAGGTCATCGCCGGGTGGAAGCCCGCCGTCGATGCGCGCAAGGCCTGGGGCCGGCTAAGCGTGCTGCTCGCCGTGCTTGGAACCAAGCCCGCCGCGACCGATCTGCCCGATCCCGTCGGGCGCCTGTCGCTCGAGAATGTCGTCGTGTTTCCGCCCAATGCACCGAACGCCGACCCGTTGCTCAAACGGATCTCGGCCGAGATTCCGGCCGGCGACTGCGTCGTGGTGGTTGGTCCCTCGGGCGCCGGCAAATCGACGCTCATGCGCGCCATCGTCGGGGGCATCGATATCCGTTCGGGCGCCATTCGTGTCGATGGGGCCGATATCCGCAACTGGGACAGGGAGAATCTCGGACGCCATGTCGGTTATCTGGCCCAGGACGTTGAGCTCCTACCGGGGACGATCGCGCAAAACATCGCCAGATTCGATCCCGACGCGCATGATGAGGCAATCATCGATGCGGCGAGGAAAGCCGAGGTTCACGACCTGATCCAGCGATTGCCGAAGGGCTATGACACGATCATCGGGCCGGCGGGACAGCAATTATCCGGCGGACAACGCCAGCGCGTCGGCCTGGCCCGGGCATTTTATGGATCGCCGAAGCTGCTCGTTCTCGACGAGCCCAACGCCAATCTCGACACCGAAGGCGAGATGGCGCTGGACAAGGCGCTTGCATCGGCCCGCGAGGCGAAGGTGACGGTGCTCCTGGTCACACAGCGCCGGCCGATTGCCGAACGGGCCGACAAGATCATGATCCTGCGCGACGGGGCCGTGCAGGATTTCGGGCCGCGACAAGAGGTGTTCGCGCGCCAGGTCCAGAAGGCGAAGGCGGCCCAAGAGGCCGCGCGCGCGGCTTCCAACGATCGGGCGGAAGCCTCGCCGGCATCGTTCCCGGTCGTCACCGGGCGTTTTCCGGCCGTGGTCGCCGGCGGGCGGAACCCCGAGACGGCTGACAGCTGACCGGCGGCTTGATGGCGCGGTCGCCGACAATGGAGCGGATACCCATGACGAAGAACGGCGACGGCTGGGCTAGCGACGTCAAGACCGGAATACGCCTGATCACCGTGACGGGAGTCGCGCTCTCGGCGATCTTCCTGTTGGGCTTCGGGGCCTGGGCCGCACTGGCGCCGCTGGCGAGCGCCGCGGTCGCGCCGGGGGTGGTCGCGGCGGCCGGCAAGAACCAGGGGGTCCAGCATCTGGAAGGTGGGATCGTACGGAGCATCCTCGTGCGCGAGGGCGAGCGCATCAAGGCGGGACAAGCGCTGTTCGCCCTGGATCCGACAGCTCCCAAAGCGCAACGCAATCGTCTGCAGAAACAGATGGTTGGCCTGGAGGCGCGGACCGAGCGGCTGACCTCCGAGCGCGACGGCCTGGAGATGTTGTCGTTTCCGCCGGTGTTGCGCCAGTTGGCCGGGACAGAAGGCATCGGCGATCTTCTCATCGAGCAGGAACGCGAGTTCACCGCCCGATTGGACCGTCACCGCCAGGAACAGGTGATCATGGGCCAGCGTGTCCAGGCCCTCCGCGAGCAGATCGAGGGGATGACCGCGCAGCAGACGGCGATCGAGCGCCAACTCGAAGTCGTTCGGGAGGAAGTGTCGCGCAAGCGCACGCTGCTGGACAAGGGCCTGACCAATCGCTCGGAATATACCGCGCTGCTTCGCAGCGAGGCAGATCTGGTCGGTCAGGTAGGGCAGGGTGTTTCCAGCATTCTGGCGGCGAAAATCCAGATCGTCGAAGCGCAGGCGCAGCTGGCGCGGCTCGAAACGCAGCGCGTCGAGACCGCGGTGACGCAGCTCAATGAAATCCGGGCGCAGGTCTCCGATACCGAAGAACAGCTGCGGTCGGCCGAGGATGTGCTCGATCGCATCATCGTTCGTTCGCCGAGCGATGGGATCATCATCAAGATGAGCGTGAATGCCTCCGGCAGCGTAGTGGGGCCTGGCGATCAGCTCCTCGAACTCCTGCCGACCGGCGAAGATCTCCTCATCGAGGCTCGGGTCTCGCCGCAGGATGTCGACGTCATCTCGCTCGGACAAAGGGCCCGGCTGCGGTTCAGCGCGCTCAATACGCGCACCACGCCGACCGTGGAGGCGAAGGTCACCTATCTTTCCGCCGACCGGCTGATCGACCAGACCACCCGGCAACCCTACTACACCGCCCGGCTCAGCATGATCGACGACCTGCCACCCGAAATCAGCCGCGACCAGATTTATCCGGGCATGCCGGTGGAGGCCTATATCGCGACCGGCGAGCGCACCTTCCTGGAATATCTCGCCAAGCCCATCACCGACAGTTTCTCAAGGGCCTTCCGGGAGGATTGAACCGCTCGGCATCGCCTCACCGCACCGTGGGGTCGGCCTGGGCGATCAGCATCGCTGAGCCCTCCTGCAACCCGACGACGATCTCGCCGAGCGCCTCGTTCGATTGGGTCAGGATCGAATGGAACGGCACGTCGACATCGGCCAGCGGCCATTTCGCGCCCACGACTGTCAGTCCCGACAGATCCGAGAATTTCAGGATCGAGAATTGCGCGCCGGGGGTCAGATCGAAGCGGCGCGGCTCCGGGGACAGCGGCCAACCATGCTCACGGCCGTCGAACAGCTCGACATCGAGGCCGCGCGCGGCAAAGCGCAGCGCCAGGATGAGATGGGCGAAGGCATGGTCGCTGCGTGGACCGCCGAGCGCGCCGACAAGCAGCAGCCGGCTCGCGCCCCGAGCGACCGCCGCGTCGATGGCGAGTTCGCCGTCGGTCTGGTCCTTGTCGCTCGGAAAGGTCTCGCGGGGAATGTCGGAGAATTCGCCGGCCGCAATCGCCGGGCTGGAATCGAAATCGCCGACCCACAGTTCCGGTGTGAGCCCCAACGCCGTGGCATGGCGAATTCCGTCGTCGGCGGCGATCACCCGCGTGCCGGATACTGCATTAACAAGGGCGGGTGTCGGATCGACGCGGCCGGCAAGAAGGATCGTGAAGCGCATGGCGCCGTGATCTAGCGCGTGGAAGCGGCGAAGGGGAGGGGAAAAACGTGTCCATCCGTTCGAAGCAGTGGCCGTTGCACCGGTTGCCCTTGCCGGTGGCAGAGCTTGCCGCTAAATCTTCGGCAGCTCACACGGGGTGCCTTCGGGCTGAGAGGCGTCGCGCCAACCCGTCGAACCTGATCCGGATCGTACCGGCGGAGGGATTGCGGGCGTTCGCGAGGCCCTCGCGGCGCGGCTCTTCCGACGTCGCGGCATCGAAAGGCCCCGCCATGACTCCCATCCGTTCGCAACTTTTGTCTGGCGCCGCTGTCCTCGCCGCGCTGTCCACTTTCGTGACTCCCGCCGTGGCGCAGGACGCCAAGCCGACGCTCACCATCTATACCTATGAAAGCTTCACGCCCGAATGGGGTCCGGGGCCTAAGATCGAGGCGGCGTTCGAGGCCGTCTGCGATTGCGACCTGAAGTTCGTCGGCCTGGAGGATGGGGTCGCGATCCTCAACCGGCTGAAGCTGGAGGGCGAGACGAGCGACGCCGACATCGCTCTCGGGCTGACCTCCGACCTCATTCCCGAAGCCAAGGCGACGGGCCTGTTCGCCGACAGCGGCGTCGATCTGTCCAAGCTGACGGTGCCGACGGGCTTTTCCGATCCGGTCTTCGTGCCCTACGACTATTCCTATCTCGCCGTCGTCTACGACACCGAGGCTATCGACAATCCGCCGAAGAGCCTCGACGACCTCGTGTCCGGCGATTCCGAGCAGAAGATCGCCATCGAGGACGCGCGGACCTCGACCCCGGGCCTCGGCCTGCTTTTATGGATGAAAGCGGTCTATGGCGAGGAGGCGAAAGCCAAATGGGCAAAGCTCTCCGACCGCATTCTGACTGTCACGCCCGGCTGGAGCGAGGCCTATGGCCTGTTCACCAATGGCGAGGTGCCGCTGGTGCTGAGCTATACGACATCGCCGGCCTATCACATGGTCGAGGAAGGCTCCGAGCGCTATCAGGCCGCGGCCTTTTCGGAAGGCCAGTATCTCCAGATCGAGGTCGCGGGCCTGCTCAAGAACGCCGATCAGCCGGATCTGGCGCGCCAATTCCTAAAATTCATGCTGACCCCCGAAATCCAGTCGATCATTCCGACCACCAACTGGACGCTGCCGGTGATCGACGGCATCGAAATGCCGGAGGCGTTCGACCGGTTGGTCAAGGTGGAGACGCCGCTGTTCATCGATCCCGAGACGGTTGCGGCGAACCGCAAGGCCTGGACGCAGGAATGGCTCGAGGCGATCGGCCGCTGATGCGCCTGGGCGTCCGCGGTGGACGGCGCGGCGGGGCTCGCGCGCGCGCGCGGCCATGACCGGCGCCACCGACCGGACCCTTCGCATCGGCCTCGGCTTTGCCGCCGCCGCGGTCCTGATCGTCTTTCTCGGCGGCGCTTTCGTGTTCCTGCTCGCGGCGACGGGTGCCGTGCCCGATCTGCCGGCGCTCTTCGCCGACCGCTATATCCGGGGCGTCGTGCTCTTCACCCTGGAGCAGGCGGCGCTGTCGACGCTCTTGTCACTTGCCGGCGCTGTGCCCCTGGCCGTCGCGCTCCACCGCGCCCGTTTTCCCGGACACCGGGCGGTGCTGCGGCTGTTCCTCTTGCCGCAAGCGCTGCCGGTTCTCGTCGGGGCGCTGGCCATCATCACGATCTGGGGCCGCAACGGCGTGCTGTCCGGCGCCTTCGCCGCGATCGGGCTGCCGCGCCTCGACGTCTATGGCCTGGCCGGCATCTTGATCGCCCATGTCTTCTTCAACCTGCCGCTGGCCGCCCGGCTGATGGTGGCGGCGCTGGATCGTGTGCCGGCCGAAAGCTGGAAGCTCGCCGGGCAATTGTCTCTCACGCCGCTCGCCACCTTCCGGCTGCTCGAATGGCCGGCGATCCGCGCCAGCCTTCCGGCGGCGGCGAGCCTCGTCTTCATGCTCTGCGTGACGAGTTTCACGCTCGTCCTCGTCCTCGGCGGCGGACCCCGCGCGACGACGCTGGAAGTCGCGATCTATCAGGCGCTTCGCTATGAGTTCGACCCCGGTCGGGCGATCGCGCTGTCGCTCCTGCAAATCGCTCTGACCGCCATCATCCTGTGGTTCGCGACCCGGCTCGGCGGTGATGTCGCGGCCGGGTTCGGCCTCGGCGGCCGGGCGCTGCGCTACGACCGGCCGAGCCGGGCGAGGGCGGCGATGGATGCCGCGATCCTGTCGCTCGGAGTAGCCTTCGTCCTGTCGCCCTTCGTCGCGGTTCTGGTGCGCGGATTGCAGGCGGACCTCGTCTCGCTCGCCGTCGATCCAGCGGTCCGGCGCGCGGCGCTGACCAGCCTGGCGATCGCCCTTGCCGCGGCATCGCTGGCGCTTCTCGTCTCGGTCCTGGTGATCCTCGCCCTCGAAGCCTTGCGCGGCGCGCCGTCCGGGGCTCGTCGTGGGCGAGACACGGCGCGCAAGGGGCTGGAGACGGCCGCCAGCCTCGTTCTCGTGGTGCCGCCGATCGTCGTCGGAGCCGGCTGGTTTCTGGCGTTGCGTCAGGTCACCGACGTCTTCGCCGCCGCGCCTTATGTCGTCGTCGCCACCAACGCCGCCATGGCCGTGCCGTTCATCGTGCGGATCGTCGGGCCGGCGCTGGCCGCTGCCAATCAGGCGACCGGGCGACTGGCGGCCAGTCTGGGGCTCGCCGGCCTGTCGCGGCTGCGCTTCGTCGACTGGCCGGCCATGCGCCCCGCGCTCGGCCTCGCCTTCGCCTTCGCGCTGGCGATTTCGCTCGGCGATCTCGGCGCGATCGCCCTGTTCGGCAACCAGGACCTCGTCACGCTGCCCTATCTGCTGTTGCAGCGCATGGGGAGCTATCGCACCAGCGACGCGGCCGGTCTGGCGCTGATTCTCGGTATTTTGTGCCTCGGCCTGATGGTGCTGGCCGAGCGCGGGCTGGCAGGCGCGGGAGAAAAGCGATGAGCGAGGTGCTGGCCTTATCCTTCGAAGACGTTCGCCTGGCCTATGAGGGCAGCGACATGCGGTTCGATCTCAAGGTGATCGAGGGCGAATGGCTGGCGGTGATCGGGCCGAGCGGCGCGGGAAAGTCGACGCTGCTCGATCTGGCGGCCGGTTTCGCGACGCCCGATTCGGGACGGGTCGTCATCGCTGGCGCCGACATGAGCGGGGTCGCCCCCGCCGAGCGGCCGCTCAGCATCGTTTTCCAGGAAAACAATTTGTTTCCCCATCTCGATGTTTTTCGCAACGTCGCGCTCGGCATCGCCCCGAATCTTCGCCTGTCCGGCGACGACCGGCGCCGCGTCTTGGAGGCGCTGGAGGCCGTCGGCCTTGCGGGTTTCGAGGCCCGTCGTCCCGCCACGATGTCCGGCGGCGAACGCCAGCGCGTCGCGCTCGCTCGCGCTTTCCTCCGCGATCGTCCGCTGCTGCTGCTCGACGAGCCCTTTGCGGCGCTGGGGCCGGCGTTGCGCAAGGAAATGCTGGGGATGCTGAAGACGCTTCGCGCGGAACGCGCGCTGCGTCCGATGACCGTGGTGATGGTGACCCATCATCCGGACGACGCGGCCGACCACGCCGATCGCGTCGCATTCCTCGATCGAGGCGTGGTGCTCGCGGTGGGGCCGACGCGCGCGATCCTGTCGGGCCGGACCGATCCGCGTGTCGCTCGCTATCTCGGCACAAAGGTTTCTGATTCATGACGCATTTCCGGCGAATTTGCTTGTTAGCCGGGAAGGCATCCATGATGAGGGGGCGCGCCGCGGATTTGCGACGTCGTGTTGCGGATCGATCCTTCCGCGGAGCGTGGCGTTTCGGCTAAGGGTCTTGTGCGAACAGGGCAGAGCTGAATTTCTGCGGCATATTGGCGGGGGCGGTGATCGCACCGATGGAAATGATGTCCGGGGTCTGGTCCGCAAGGCGTGTGACACGCGCGGCGCTTCGCGGCGCGGCGCTGGCCGCGCTTTTGGCGGTTGGTGCGTGTACGTCGTTGGAGGCGAGCCTGGACGGTCTGGCCGGTGATGTCGGTCGTGACGCCAAGTCCGGCTATGTGGCGACGCGCCAGCCGATCACCTTCGAAAACATCCAGCAGGGCGACCCGCAGTCGGTCATCGGACGGGCGCAGCATCCGAAGATTCTGGCGGCGTATGGTGGCGCCTATTCCGACCCGAAACTCGAACGGACGCTGGCGACGGTCGTCGGCAAGCTTCAGGCGGTCACGGAGGATCCGAACCGCGCCTATCGAATCACCGTTCTGAATTCTCCGAACGTCAACGCCTTCGCGCTGCCGGGCGGCTACGTCTATGTGACCCGCGGTCTGCTGGCGCTGGCCAACGATTCCGCCGAGGTCGCGGCAGTGATCGGTCACGAGATGGGTCATGTCACCGCCAATCACGGCATCGAGCGCCAGCAGCGCGAGCAGGCAGCCGAGATCGCCAGCCGCGTCGTGAACGAAGTTCTGGCCAGCGAGCCGGCCGGGGAGATCGCACTCGCCCGCAATCGGCTGAATCTCGCTCAGTTCTCTCGCAAGCAGGAATTGCAGGCCGATGTGCTCGGGATCCGCCACGTCGCCCGCGCCGGGTACGACCCGTTTGCGGCTTCGCGCTTCCTGGGTGCGATGGATTCCTATTCCAAGATCCGGAATGCCTTTCAGGCAAACGATCCCAATCTCGATTTTCTCGCCTCGCATCCGTCGGCACCGCAACGCATCGACCTCGCCGCGCGTCACGCGCGCCAATATGGCCCGTCCGGTACCGGCGCGACCGACCGCGACCGGTATCTGTCGGGCATCGACGGGATGCTGTTCGGGGACTCCGCCGCCGAAGGTTACGTGCGCGAGCGGCGTTTCTATCATCCCGGCCTCGGCATCACCTTCGAGGTTCCCGATGGCTTTCTTATCGACAATACCGCCGAAGCCGTTATGGCGACGGGGCCGGGCGACACCGCGATTCGGTTCGATGGTGTGGCCCTGCCGGCAACCACCAGCCTCGTTGATTACGTCAACAGCGGCTGGATCGGCGGACTTGATCCATCGACCATCCGCAAACGGCGGATCGGCAACTTGGACGCGGTTTCGGCGCGGGCGCGCGGGGGCGAGTACGCCTTCGAGGTGACGATCATCCGCGTGGGCGGCCAGGTCTATCGGTTCCTGACGGCCGTCCAGGCCGCGTCCGCGGCTTCCGTCGGCACCGTCGCCGATCGTGTCGCCAGTTCCTTTCGTCTGCTCAGCGCCTCGGAAAAGGCCGCGCTCAAGCCCCTGCGAATCCGGATCGTGACGGCTGCGGCGGGAGACACGGCCGAAAGGTTGGCGACTCGCATGGTCGGCGTCGACCGCAAATCGCAGATGTTCCGTCTTTTGAACGGCCTTGAGGGCCGGGAAGAGGTCCGCGCGGGAGGGCGCTACAAGATCGTCACGGAATAGTGTCGGAGGCGACGGCGTAGCCATGAAGCCCTTGGCGTCGCGTCGGCCATGTTGCGCGAACGCACTTTGAAGGCGCCATCGGCCGATTGACTTTTGCCCCCCACCCTTCCTATAAGCGCCCACACGAGTGGGCAGCGTTCCGCGCGACGGGTTGTTGCGCGCTTTCCTCCTGCTCCGTACCCAGATTTCGGAACACATGAAGGGTCCGCGCATCCGAGCGCGGGATTGATACGATGAAACGTACCTATCAGCCGTCCCGGCTCGTCCGTAAACGCCGTCATGGCTTCCGCTCGCGCATGGCGACCAATGGTGGCCAGAAGGTCATCGCGGCGCGTCGCGCCAAGGGCCGCAAGCGGCTCTCGGCCTAGTTGCGTCGCGGCCGCCGGACGATCTCCGATGGCCGTCGGCAAGATGAGAAATCGCGCGGAATTTCTGGCCGCGCGCAAGGGCCGTCGCTTGAACGGCCCGTTTTTCTTTGTCGAAGCCCTTGATCGGGGCGATGGCGAGGCTCCCCGCGTCGGTCTGACAGTGACCAAGAAGGTCGGCAACGCCGTCGTGCGCAATCGAATCCGCCGCCGGCTGCGCGAGGCGATCCGCCTTGACGCCGAGGCTGACATGGCGCCCGGCATCGATTATGTGATCGTCGCGCGGCGCGAGGTGCTGGCCATGCCCTTCGCCACCCTGAAGGACGAACTGTCCCGACGGTTTGCGCGTGCGAAGCGGCCGGATCGCGATCCGACCATAGTGAAGCGGCGTCCGCCAGGGCGTCCATCGGGGTCTGATTGATGGAAAACAACCGCAACTTTCTGATCGCCATGGCGCTGTCCATCGCGGTTCTCGTCGGCTGGCAGTTTCTGGTGGTCAGCCCGCGTATGGACGCGCAGAGGCAAGCGACAGAAACGGTTCAGAACGACGGTTCGTTGCAGACCCCGCAGACGCCGGCGGGTACCCCCCAGGAGAATGTCGTCGCGCCGGCGGGGCGCGAGAGCGTCGTGCCGAGTGAGGGTTCCGTTGCGGCGGTTCCGGCGACCCGCGAAGAAGCCGTCGCCTCCGGTGCGCGCATCCCGATCGACACGCCGGCGCTGTCGGGCTCGATCAACCTGACCGGCGCCCGCCTCGACGACCTGCGGCTCAAGAATTACCATGAGACCGTCAAGGATACCTCGCCGACGATCGTGCTGCTGTCGCCCGAGAACCTGCCGACCGGCTATTTCGCCGAATTTGGCTATATCGGGCAGAATGCCGGCGATCTGCCCGGTCCAACGACGAATTGGCAGGCCGAGGGCAACCAGACCCTGACGCCGGAAACGCCGGTGACGCTGACCACGACGAACGGCGCGGGCGTGACCTTCTCGCGGCAGATTTCCGTCGATGAAAATTTCATGTTCACCGTCGAAGACACGGTGCGCAACGACGGCGCGCAGCCAGTTACCCTGTCGTCCTACGGGCGTGTCACCCGCTACTCCAAGCCGGAGGTGGCCTCCGTCTACGTCCTGTTCGAGGGGCTGCTCGGGGTGTTTGGCGAGGACGGGCTCTCCGAAGTCAAATATTCCGCGATCGAGGACGACCTGCGCTACGTGCCGCCGAAGGTCGCCAGCGGCTGGCTCGGCATTACCGATAAATACTGGGCGACGACGCTGATCCCGCAGGCCGGGCAGCCCTTCCAGTCGCGCTTCCTCTATCTGACCGGCAACCGGCCGCGCTACCAGACCGAATATGTTGCCGATCCGATGACACTGGCTCCGGGCGCTACCGCTACCGCGACCAACCGCACCTTCGCCGGCGCGAAGGTCGTCGACGTCATCGACAGCTACGAGGACACGCTCGACATCCGCCAGTTCGGCCAGTTGATCGACTGGGGCTGGTTCTATTTCATCACCCGTCCGATGTTCCACGCGCTGGACTGGTTCTATCGCTTCATCGGCAATTTCGGCCTGGCCATCCTGGCGGTTACCGTCGTCCTCAAGCTGATCTTCTTCCCGCTCGCCAACAAGTCGTACAAATCCATGGCGCGCATGAAGAACATGCAACCCAAGATCACCGAGCTGCGCGAACGCTTCAAGGACGACAAGCAGAAGCAGCAGCAGGAGATGATGCGGATCTACAAGGAGGAGAAGATCAATCCGGCGGCCGGCTGCTGGCCGATCCTGATCCAGATTCCGGTCTTTTTCGCCCTCTACAAGGTCCTCTATGTGACCATCGAAATGCGGCATGCGCCGTTTTTCGGCTGGATCCAGGATCTCGCCGCGCCCGATCCAACCAGCATCTTCAATCTCTTCGGCCTGGTTCCGGTCGATCTGCCGAGCTTCTTGTTGGTCGGCGTCTGGCCGATCCTGATGGGCATCACGATGTTCATCCAGATGCGGCTCAACCCGACGCCGCCGGACCCCACCCAGCAGATGATCTTCACCTGGATGCCAGTGATCTTCACCTTCATGCTGGCCTCGTTCCCGGCCGGCCTCGTCATCTACTGGACATGGAACAACTTCCTGTCGATCATCCAGCAGAGCGTGATCATGAAGCGCAACGGTACCAAGATCGAGCTGTGGGACAATCTGCGCGGCCTGTTCCGGCGACGGGAAAAACCGTCCCAGAGCTGAGCCGACACCGACGGATAGAGGCGAAGGGCCGACGATGCATGGACCCGATCCGGACGATCCTCACCCGGTGGAAGGGCATCCACGGGTTGGTTTCCTGAAACCGATCGTCGACCATCCGCAGATCGAAATCGGCGCATACACCTATTACGACGACCCGGCGGGACCGGAACACTTCGTCGAGCGCTGCGTCGGTCATCTCTATCCGTTTCTCGGGGATCGCCTTGTGATTGGGCGCTTCTGCGCCATCGCGGCCGCTGTGTCCTTCGTCATGAACGGTGCGAACCACGCGATGACCGGTATCTCGACCTATCCCTTCAATATCTTCGGCCATGGCTGGGAAGAGGGGTTCGATTTCGCGACCATCCTCGCCGGCATGAAGGGCGACACGATCATCGGCAACGATGTCTGGATCGGCGAGGGCGCGACGATCATGCCGGGTGTGACGATCGGCGATGGTGCGATCGTTGCCGCACGGTCGGTCGTGACCGGGGACGTGCCGGCCTATGGCATCGTCGGTGGCAACCCGGCTCGGGTCATCCGGTTGCGGTTTTGCGAGCCGTCTATCGCGCGGCTGCTGCGGCTTGCCTGGTGGGATTGGCCGATCGACAAGATCACCTGCAATCTCGGTGCGATCCGGGGTGGCGATATCGATGAGCTTGAGAAGGCGCAATGACCATGGCTGACGAAACCGACAAGGCCGAGACACTTCCGGAAGCGGCGGACCCGCGCTTCTTCGCGCGGCCCTGGATCTTCGTGCGCGGCGCCCCGGCGATGAAGTTCCTGCCGCCGGAAGGCCCGCCCGAGATCGCCTTCGCCGGCCGCTCCAACGTCGGCAAGTCGTCGCTGATCAACGCGCTGCTCGGCCGCAAGGGCTTGGCCAGAACCTCGAACACGCCCGGACGCACGCAGGAGTTGAATTTCTTCGTGCCGGACGGCTATGGCGGGGAGACGACGGAGCTGCCGCCGATCGCCCTGGTCGACATGCCCGGCTATGGCTACGCCAAGGCGCCGAAGGATCAGGTCGACGCCTGGACGCGGCTGGTGTTTTCCTATCTGCGCGGCCGGGTCAGCCTGAAGCGTGTCTTCCTGCTCATCGACGCGCGGCACGGGATCAAGCCCAACGACGCCGAAGTGATGGGCCTATTGGACAAGGCGGCCGTCTCCTACCAGATCGTCCTGACCAAGATCGACAAGATCAAGCCGCCGGCCGTTCCCAAGCTGGTCGAAGCGACTGCGGTCGCGATCGCCAAACGCCCGGCTGCGTTTCCGCGGATCCTATCGACATCGTCGGAAAAGGGCGTCGGGCTGGACGACCTCAAGGCCGAGATCCAGTCGCTGGCCGATTGAGCGTGAAAGCCCTCAGAACCTATGGATTGGTAGCGGGCGTGAAAGTGTTTTGCAGAGGGTCGGCTCATTCGTATTGAGGGTTCTGTCTGAATGTACATGCGGAAATTGCTTGGTACACTATCGCTGGCGGGTGCTATATCCGGGCTCTGGGATGAGATTGTCGGTTTTATATTCGATCAAATCCTGGACGGCACCGTCGTTTTTACGGATATGCCTGAGGTTTTTAAAAATCTCATTTCTATCGCTCTTCTTTTATTAGGTGTAATATTATTATTCTGGCCACGTATCGTAGCTTGGAAAAATGGTGTTGTTCACGAAGATGCCTTCACAAAATCTGGACAGCAGGTTTTTGTGGGGAGGACAATTGATATTTTTAAATTAGGCTCAGGACCTATTAATTTCTCTTGATCTGTGATTCACGGTCTCCATTGAAGGAGGCTTTGATGGGTGATTTGTTTTTGTTGAGCGAG
>NZ_JAZHLJ010000075.1:0-15015 GCF_036549495.1 Aurantimonas sp. C2-5-R2 | reverse complement strand
AGCCGAAAACCCCATAACTCAATGACCGACATCCCGCGGATTCGTTCTTCGGCGACTTTCGTACGCCTCGCGGCGCCCGAAACCCTTCAAGCGACCGGAACGTCTCCTTCCTCGTGACCGATGTCCGAAGCGGACTGTCGACTTCCCACCCCTCACATGCCATTCAAGGGCGGTTCCTGTTTGGGCTGGGAGCGGCCAGACCGCTATTGGGACGGCCGCCTGCAAAAGCGGACGCTGGATGTTCGAGCGCCGCAATGGCTGAAATGGGGCCGCCAGGGGCCTGACAGCTTTCTGGCGGGCGAAGTTCAAGGGCTGTCTGTGGCGCACCGCTTGAACGGACCGCGTCGTTAAAGTCGACCAAACACCTTCAGCTACCGGCGCGCCTCAAGCAGGGTTCCCGGTAAACGGCCGGGCCGCTATGCCGCCACGACTGTCCCCGTCTGAAGGTCACGCGGCGATCGCTCGGTCGGCGATGTAGAGACGAGCATCCCATCGGCATATGGTCTGGCCCATGGCACTACGCCCGAGCTCGACGACGTTGAGTCGATCGCCAGGGAAGGCTGGACTTAGTTCGAGCGCGAGATAGTCGAAGAGCGAGCGCTCATGGACGGCAATGATGACCTGCCGATGCATCTGTTTGGAGAGCGTGCGCAGCAATGCCGCGAATTGCGCGATATGCACCTCGTCCATGCTCTGGACAGGATCGTCGATGACCAGCCATGGCAGCTTGGGCTTAACCGAGAGATGAAGCGCCAGGAACAGCGTCAGGGCGGCGGTATTGAGATTGCCGGCACTAAGCATCGCCCGGGGGTTGCCGCCCTTCCCGCCACGACGGTGCACCGTTTCGAGGACCGCTTCGACATTGGCATTGGAACCTTCCGGTATGGCGAAGGCCGGGATGAACGGTTCTTCTGGAGCAAGGCGCACGAATAGGTCACGCCAAACTGCGTTCAGTTCGTCGTTGAACACGCGGCGGACGACGCGCCCACGCGCCTCGCGGGTCTGACGCGCAACATCCTTGGCGACATTGATGATCTTGTCGGCCTCGGCTTTCTGCTCTTGCCGTCCAGCCAGCAAAACTTCGAGGTTACGCACCTCTGCCTGCAGATCGGTTAGAGTTTCGCGCGCGGCGATTAGGCCCTGCGCCGCCTCGATCGCTCCACGGCGGGCCGCCTGGCGCTCTGTCAATGTCTGTTCGCGCCTCGCGATCCACGTAGCTAGGTCGCCCAGCAGCTGCTCGGTTGGTGTCGCGGTCTCGAAGGCGACACCGACCCGGCGCGCGAGTGCCTCGACATTGGTACGCAGAACAATGGTGGACTGATCGGTGCTCTGAAGGGCGACGAGCTCTTGTGCTGTCCGCGCCGCCTGCCCACGAAGCCTGTCGCCATCCGCGAGTTTGGATCGTGCCTCGAGCAGCTCAC
Source organism: Aurantimonas sp. C2-5-R2 (assembly GCF_036549495.1). Taxonomy (NCBI): domain Bacteria; kingdom Pseudomonadati; phylum Pseudomonadota; class Alphaproteobacteria; order Hyphomicrobiales; family Aurantimonadaceae; genus Aurantimonas; species Aurantimonas sp. C2-5-R2. The sequence goes on along the minus strand of NZ_JAZHLJ010000075.1, from coordinate 13,594 downwards.
GCTGGACTTCAGTTAGGTCGGCGGCGCGGATCTTGAGCGCGGTTAATTCTGTCTCGGCAATAAGCCCGCTCACCGCCGCCTGCATCTCGCGGTCAAGGCGCGATACCTCGCCTTGCGTTCCGGTCCGCGATTGGAGCAATGCTTGCAGGCGCCCCGCCTGTTCGATCATGGTCGCGACCTTGGCCGCGACATGCGCGGACAATGGCGTGTCGGAGACTTCGGAAAAGTCACGATCGCATACCGGACAGATGTCGCCCTCGACATGCGTCATCAGGTCCGAGAGCGCCCGGGCAAAAGTCTCGCTGGACGAGGAAGCGGCAGAGACTTCTTGGTCGAGGCGCTCTAGGCGCGCTCTTGCTTCAGCCAACTGCCGGGAAAGATCGTCGTGTCGCTTCATGGCGGCGTCATGCGCCGCTAGGACGCGCTCGATCCGATCGAGGTCGGTCTGGATGCGGTCGGCGAGGATCCGAGCCCGCTCGGCAAAGTTCGCTTCGCTCGCGACCGAGGCGTCGGCGAAGAAGGCAGAAGCCCTTATCAGCAGTGCCTCGACGCTGTGGCCCTCTTCGAAGTTCCACTTCTCCAACGCGCTTGCCGCGACCTGGTTGGCCGCCTCGATTGCAGCCCGGTCGGCACCGGCCGAATCCTGCTGCATAGCCGAGCCCCCAGCCTGACCGGCTGACCTCGAGCTCACGCCGAGAACGCACGAGCGCGGTCAGATCACTCTCTTCCGATACACCTTTAAGCGCCGCGATGATGTCAGCGGGAGGAAGATCGAGCTGTGCCGGGTCGACCATCGCGACTTTGCCGCGCAAATCCTCATCATGCGTCCTGATGGCTATCTCCGCCTCTTTGACTTGGTCCCCAAGCGCTGCGATCTCGACTTCTTCGGCCGGAATGCGATCGCGCGTTTCGCCATAGGCCGGTACCGGTACTTTAAGGCGGGCAATATTACCGGCGGTATGGAGGCCACCGATCAGCGCGTCCATACGATCGAGCCCGAGCAGCTCTTTGACGAAGCGGGTGAGCGGAGAATCGCTCTTCTTATCGGCGTGTTGGTAAATTTCGAGGAGACGGCCAAGCGTCGACTGAGCAAGGTAGCTGCGTTCGCTGAAGAAATTCGCTTCGGTGTGGCTCAACAGCGCCTGTCCGGTGACCGCATTGGTCGTAACTCGCACATCCCCTCGCCGGATTTCGCCGTCGTCCGCTGTCACTTCGAGACGAACCTCGCCGAACGGGCGATCCTTGTGGGGCAGGTATGTCAAATAATCCGGTTCGGCGCGCGACAAGGAGGGGACGGCGCCGGTGAGCGCGAGTTCGATCGCAGTAAGAAGACTGGTCTTCCCCGCTCCATTGGGGCCATGAATGAGCACGATCGGCGCATCGAGCGAAATATCGATCTCGCCGTCGATACTGCGAAAATCCTTCATATAAAGCGATTTCAGCCGCATCCTTCTTGCGCCTCCCCTTTCTCGCTATCGCCGTCATCTAGATCGTCATCGGGGTCTCCGTCGTAATCTGCCGCGAATACGGCCGTGAGCGCGGCGTGGAAATGGTCACGCACTGCGGCCTCGCCAAGCTTCGATGCCTCGACCAGCTCGTCGGCCAGCGGATTGTCGGGCAGTGTCAGCGCCTCACCTGCGCCAAGGTCGCGATCGGCGGATAGGGTCGCAGGAAGAACCAGGGGCAGGAGCACGGCGAGCTGGTCACGAAGCTCCGCCGGATCGTTCGCTTCGCCGACTGGAAGGAGGCGGCCAACCTGCGCGAGGGCCTCGAGAGTTTTCCCGACCGGGCGCGGCCCGACGATGATCGTTGTAAGCGGTCGGTGTGATCGCATCACGTCAAGTGCGCGTGCGATTCCCTCAACCTGTTGCACGACCTTGCGCTCGCCGTCCGCCGCCATGTCGCCGACGATGACGAGGTCGTGGGAGTGCCCCTGCCCGACAAAAGCCCCGGCGACCTCAAAAGCGAGCCCAGCGACCTGCAACGGCGGCGCGATACGCCGATACCCATTGGTAGCCAGAAGGTCGGCCACCCGATCGGCGGGCAGGCCAGCGGTCACAGCGCCACCTGACTGCGAAAGCGATCGAGCAGATTCTCGACCTCGGAGCCCCCGGCGAGCAGTTCCTCGATGCTCGTCTCGCGCGTGGAAGCAAGCCCTGTTCGGCCCGGCGCACGTCGCGGGTAACGCGGCATCGGCGGCGAAATCACATGGCTATGGACGATCACGGCATCGTCGTTGTCGGCGATAAGGCCATTAACACCAAGTTTGATGGCGGCTTGGGCATTGGCGGCGAAGAAGATTTTCGCTGGGCCGCTCCGACCCTTCAATACCAGCGCACCCGATGCAGGGTCGGCAACGTCTGCTTTGGCTGCGGTCCAATGGTCGCGTGCAAGCCCAAGCCCGATCAGGGCATTGGCGACGGCAAACTGGCAAAGGCCGCTGCTGGGCAAGGCCATGTCGGCCGGCATGCTATGGAGAGGCTCCACTGTGAGGGGCGCATAGATGCCATTCACGGGATCCGGTAGGGTTTCCGCTGCGCAGCATCGTTATCGCGCGACCACAATGTTCGATGAGCTCGGTGACCATGGCGGCGCTCGGCACCACGCTGTCCGCAATTGTATTTCGAGCCTCATCAAGACCTGCATGGAGTATGTCGCGATCGGCATTGGAGAGGCCAGGGACGCCCAGCTCGACAAGGAGCTTCAGCTTCGCGGTCACGACATAGAGGAAGAGCGAAAGCAGCAGGGGCTTGGCATAAGCCTGAACCAGCGCCTCCGCCTCCATCTGCGGCCGGTTCGCCGCAGTGTATTCGCCATGATATACGTTCTGCAGAAGGCCTTCCTGATCGGCGCCCAGCGCGTTTTCTGAAAAGGCATAGGCCGGAGGATGCGACGGCCATGGCCAAGCCATGGTCGCCTGCGCATCGGCAAACAGGGCTTGAATGTTCGAGTCCTGCGCCGAGAGCCCCAGCATCAAGGTCGGCCGCGTGACGATGAAGCGCTTCAGTTCAGCGGCGAAGACCGGATTTTGCGCTAGCCAGCCGTTGATCTGGCTCGAGCGCGCTACGAGTAGCCTGCGGAACTGGGCCTCATCGTCGAGTGCTGACTGCGCGCATCCATGGAACTTGTAGAGATTGGCGCGCCGTCGATTCCATCGCAATCCGCCCGCCGCGACCACGACCCGTAGGACCGGTTGGCTGCCCGCCAATCTAATAACGGCGCGTTCGATTAGAGTATCCCAGTTCGCCGTCGGCATTTCGGACGCCGCGCCCTCGATCGCGAGCGCCGCGAGGCAAAGATGCTCGGCATCGGGCTCTATCGCCGGATTGGCGTAGACGTGGGCAGCGTTGAGAATATCCCAGAGCAGATAATCGGGTTGTTCGCCATCGACGGCGACGTTAAGCATGCGGGCGTAGTTGTTGACGAGGCGCGCCGCGAGCGCGTCAAAATCGGCCCAGCTGCTCGGCAGCACATCAAGATCGATCCGGCCCCATTCGTCCGCGCTCGGACTTGCCTGGACGAGTACCGCATTCAGCGCCTTGCGGAAGCGGCAGTTGGCATCACCTGCAACGATCTTCGACTGCAGAGTGACCAGCACACGTTTGGCGACGTCATGCAGGTCGGGCATCTTCTCGCGGGAAATGCCCGAGCCGAGCCAGAGGACATATTGATCGTTCGCCACGCCGTCAGCGATCTCACGCTTGTCGCCATCAAACATGGCCAAGGTGGCGCGGACGGAAATTATCGCGGCGGCGGGCGCGGCCATTATCGTTCCCTCGACATTCAGTCAACGCTGTTAGATTGCACGCTGATTAGTCCTGATCCAGTCTGAGCAACCTCTCGCGGCCACGCATAAATCGGTGTGACGCTTCTGAGAGGATTTTCAACGTTGGAGTGCGCCGCTACCGCGGCATCTAAAACCCGCATCCTTCCTCCTTTTTGTGACCAGCTTACAGTCAAGCTCAATCGCCGCCTACCTCTATCGTGGACTTGCCTCGCAAAACGGAGAGCTCTTCTGATGGAAGGAGGAGCATTCCATGGGCAACCACATCGCCTGTTCGGCAAGGAATTCGAGGCGGAGGCCGTACATCTGGTCGAGACGAGCGGGCGAACACAGCGCGAAATCGCGGAGGATCTCTGTATCGGTCTGTCGACGCTGCGTCGCTGGCTCGACAAACGCCGTGAGCGCGATTTGGAATCGCCACCAACCGAACGGCAGGAAGATCTGGCGGCAGAGCTGAAGCGGCTGCGACGCGAGAAGGCGGGCCAACACAAGCAAAGTCTAAATCCGCTGCTTTTGCAGTTTGCCGACCTGAAAACACGGTTGGCAAAGCTGAATCCACGGCGGCTTTTGGGACCGGCGGGCGCAATGGTGAACGGCAACAATAGGCGCCATGCAGACCGACTGGATTCGGCAGGACCGGGCCGATCGCAGACGTTCGGCTTCGAGCCATTATAGGCAGAAAGCTGCCGTTCGGCACGCGACCTCTTCAATCCGTCTTCAATGATTTCGAGCTTCCACGAAAGCGGACCAAACTTGACTTCGAATGGAGCCCGCACTCCGGTCGACCGCGACCAAGATGGCATCGCTCCGCCAAGTGGCGAGCGGCATGAGTCTGTCCGTCGCGGTCGATCTTGCCAAATCAAACCTCCGTCGATGCTGACGACGGATCAGTCGATCGCGAGCGAACTGGAAAGATCCGCGCCCGCCTGAAGGCCGGCGCGTCGCTCAACCGAGCCGGGCACCGCCCGATGCTCGGGTCATCGCGTCGACTTTGACGTTTCGGAACGAAGCGGTGGTCAAAGGCCGTCGGACGCCCGTGGCTCCCGCCAGTTCGACCGAACGGGGCGACCAGAGGTTCGCGTGGAGCGTCATAGGCAGGTGCGGAACTGGGGTCGGATCCCAGCTTCCGCGCTTGTGCACAAGGACGTCGTCAACGAACCAGCGGATCTGGTCGGGAAACCATTCGATCGCGTACCGATGGAAGTCCGCGCTGGCGTCGAAGCCGAGATCGACCGCACAGGGCGAGCCGCGGTAGCCGTAATCGAGCTCCGTGCCCTCGTTTCCCGGATTGAAGTAGACATTGAGAAGCATCCTGCGCGGTTCGTTGCCGGTGATCTCGACGTCGATCTCCTGCCGTGGCGCGGAACGATGCAGGAAAAAGCCCGTGACAAAGCCGTCCCCCCGCGCCGCCCTCATCTCGATTTCGAAGCGGCCGTGCAGGAAGCGATGGGCCGACGAGAGGGCGCCGGAGCGGAAGGGGCGGTCCCCCATTCCCGATGCGCTCAGTGTGATCGTCGCGCCGTCCGGGCCGTGGTCGATCGCGTCGGATCCGAAGGTGGCCAGATTGCCTGGGAACGTCCCGAGTATCGCGGGCATCTCGATCGTGGGCGCAGTGAGCGGGCACTGCATCTCGACCGCCCCATCTTCCCTCTGGGATGCTGGATCGCAGACCGGCGGCGGCCATCCGTCGACAGTTTCGATCGCCCACGGCGTGTCGTCCATCGCCATCGGCCGTGCGGCCCGGATGGGTTCGGTCGAGGGCCCGTAAGTCCGACGTCCGTCGCGGAACAAGCGCCAGTGGCTCGGTGCGCCGGAGGGAAATACTTGAACCGGCGTCTTCATCCCCGCCAGCGAACAGAGCGGCGGCCACCAGTCGTCTCCCGGCCCGTCTCCCGGCAGGATGGTCCATGAATGCTTCGAGCGGTCGGAGGCAACGGTCCGATCCGCTCGGATCGGCTCTAGGACCAAGCCGGTTACAAGTTCGGCGAGTCCGTCCGGCAGAGCATGGGGCGGGAATGGCGGATCGACGAGGACGTCGAACGTGTTGAACAAGGTGGCGACCTCCGCGTCGGCGACGGCAGGCGTGGTGGCGTCGAACGCGAGCACGCGAAGGCCCAGCATCGACAGTGCCATCGCCAGCGGTTCGCGCCCGCCGCGACCGGTCCACGCGACGATCCGGACCCTGCCGGAGCGAGCGGGGGCCGGAAGGGCTTCGGCGTCGACGATGCCGGCCCGTGCCAGGAATGGCAGCACCGAATAGAAGTTGTCGGATCCCGTATCGGGGCGCTGCAGGATCGTCGGCGTCATAACGGCGAGCGGCCTCAGCCAATCGAACTGCCTGTTGATCCACATGTCGACCGGCCCGACGACAGGCATTGCGCGCAGCAGCGCCTGCGCTGCGCCTCGCGAGAGGATGTAGCCGCAGAGGAACCAGAGCCCCCGCACCGGGCGGAACAGCGTCCTGCGGACGTCCGCCCGCTCGCAGGTCCCGCCGGCGTCCTCATAGGACAGGTAGAGCATGGCCGGTCCTCCACCGTTCCCCCTGGTCAAAGCCTCGCACCAGGCCCTTTCGATCGATGCGGCTGCGCCCCCGCGGAACCACACGTCGTCCTCGAGGATCAGGACGTGCTCCTCGGATCCCGTCGCGACGGCCTTCCACGCTTCGACGTGCGACCGCGCGACGGCGATCTCCTGGCGCGTCATCGTCACGGCCTCGTCCCGCCCGAAGCAGGCCTCCAGCCTGGCGTCCGGCTGGACGTGGAGCTGGTGGTCGAGGACGTAGCGCGGGTCGACGTCCGCGGTGGCCGCGACCGCCCTGCCGTCGCGCGCGTCGACCGCGGGAAGACGCGTGACGAGGTCGGTCAGCCGGCGTCCCTCGTGGTCCTGGAAGCGTGCGAGTTCCCGCACGGTCCGCGCCATGCGGCGCGGCTGTCGGTCGAGATTGATCACGAGGATCGCCCCGATCCGGCTCGCGCCCGCGCCGAACGCGTCGATTCTTCCGCCCGGCACCGCGGCAGCGACCCGTCGGCATAGGCGGAACGCCGCCGCTCGCAGGGCTCTGGCGGGTCGCTCGAGTCTCAAGCGCGCACCTTCGCGACGAGCGTGCTCAGCATCCGTAGACGTTGCGCCAGTTGCGCATATCTCCGCGATAGGAAAGGTCCCACCGCATCTCCGCGATCGCGTCCCAGCCGCGCATCAGATTGAAGTCGAGCGCGCCTCCGCGCAGAAGCAGAGCATGTGCGTGTGCGGCGAGGACCGTCGTGAGGTTCCCTGGGCCAGTGGTAGCTTGGATCTCCGGCCGGTCGTCGCCCCAGAGTAGCAGCTCAGTCGCCCGATCTAGGGCGCGCCGCAGGACGGGATGTCCGGGGGGCGCGGCGATGGGATCGTTGTTTACGTAGAAGTTGCGCTCTCCTGCGGGCAGATCTGTCCGCCAGATGTCGGCGTTCTGCATCATTCCGCCGGCCGAGATGTCGTAGCAGAGCGGCTGGAGCTTCAGCCTGTCGTCGTCGAACAGGCGTGTCCAGCCGTCGTCGAGCAGTACGTCGTCGCAGTCGACGTAGAGGCCCCCTTCGGTGAGCAGCACGCACAGACGAAGGTAGTCGCACCGCATCGCCGGATGTGCGCATCGGCCGAAGGCGGCGACCTCGCGGGCACCGTGTCGATTGCGGATGTAGCGGTCGGCGGAGGCGTCGTCGAAGGTCCGGATGGCGAAGCCGTGGTCGACCAGCCGCTCCCAGGTCGACAGGCAGGCGGCTACGTCGTCGGGCAGTTCGGAATGATCGTGCCAGAATCTGACCAGGTTGCGCGGTATCCCGCCGGGTGCGTTCCGCGATCGGCATGCGGAATCCATGCCGACTTGCATGAGGACGATGTCCCGGATCAGTGCCGATCGAAGCGTCTCGTACTCCTCAAAGCCGAGTCGCAGAGCCGCGATCCGACGCCGCGCGTTGGCCGCATGATCATGCGCCTCGCTCAAACGGCCGTCCCTTGTGCGGCCGGGGCAGATCGATCGCGGCTTCGCCGCAGGTAGGTAGCATAGGTGGGAGAGCTTCTTAGGAGATGGATGCGGCCGCCTGTTACGAAGCCGTCGAGACCGTGCTCCCTAGTGTAGACGTCGAGGTCGCCGATGTCGTTGATGAATCCCTTGCCCTTGAAGTTGAGCGACGTGTTGCAGAGGACGCCGTAGCCGGTCCTGGTTCGGAAGGCGGACAGCAGGGCGTGAAGCTCCGGATTGGAACGCTCTGTCACGGTCTGCAGGCGCGCCGTTCCATTGACGTGCGTCACGGCGCGGAGCTGATCGGTGGTCGCTCTGAAGGTGTAGAGCATATGCGGGCTGCCGACACGACACCCGAACCATCGCTCCGCCTCCTCGCGCAGGCAGACCGGCGCGATCGGCCGGAACTGCTCGCGCTGTTTGATCCCGTTCAGTCGCTCACGCGTCTCGTCGCGAAACGGGGCGGCCAGGATGGAGCGGTTGCCGAGTGCGCGCGGCCCGATCTCGTAGCGCCCGTGCGCCCAGCCGAGGACGAGGCAGTTCGCGAGGAGGTCCGCGACGAAAGCGTCGTCCCGTTCCAGCACGTCGTATGCGTCGCGCTGGAACGGTACGTCGTCGCGGAACGGAAGACCGGCATAGACGTCCCACTCGATCTTCGGGTCCCCGGTCAAACGGAACTGAGCGTCGATCGCCGTGCCGATGGCCGACCCGCTGTCATTGGCCACGGGCGGAACGAAGACCTGCGAAAACAGGCCGCTGTCCACCCATTTACTGTTCCAGTCGCAGTTCAGCCCGCAGCCGCCGGCGATCAGAAGTGGCGGGCCGGGATCGAGGTGCTCGCGCGCGAACATTTCGAAGCGGGCGAATATGGCGTCGCTGTAGATGCCCGCGAAGTCGCGGAACGAAGCGTCCTCGACGCCGACGTCGAAATGGGGTGCCTGCGGAAGCATGGGATAGTCGGAGAGCTTGCGGTAGGGACCGTCGAGAAGGAATTCGAGAAGCGCCTGCTCCTCCGCCGTCGCGATCGAGCGGTTCGAGAAGGACGCGAGCGCCATCAGCTTTCCGGCATCGGATTGCCGGGGATAGGGTCCGTCCTTCGGGAAGTCGGGGTCCGCAAGCCCGTAGAGCAGTGCATAGCGGTTGCCCGGCTGCGTCAGAACGTCTTTCACGACGGACATTCGGCCATGGGCGTCGATCTCGTAGAAGGTCCCTATCTCGCCCTCCCACACCAAGGCGTAGCACGGCGCACCCTTTGGAAGCGGGGACATCCCGAAGGCGCACATGACGTGCGAGCGCTCGTGGGAGGAAGAGAAATAGTCGGAACGTCCGCGCAGGAACCGTCTTCTCTCGTGGATGGCCAGGTCCTCGGCCGTTCCGCGATATCCGCCGTTGCGGCGGGATCCGTGAAGGAATTCGTAGTGGTCCCGCGGCCACCAACCGCTCATGCATATGACGTCGGGAAGATCGGACAGCTCGCCCACGACATTGAGGACGTCGGAAACCGATATCGCGGAGTAGCGGTAGTTAGAGCCCTTCTCGGCTTCGATCGAAAAGGACAGCCGGCCGTCCTCGATGAAGGCGACGGCACCGTCGTGACCGGGATTGTATGCCAGAATGCGCAACGACCTCTCCCCTTGTGGAACGGTCATTCCACATGCTTCCTAGGTCTGGCAAGTGGATTGCTCCAGAGGGGACCGGACGCGGCAACGCCTCGTGCTGCGGGCCCCGCGTTCAGCGACTTGGCCAGCGTCGTTGAAGCCGATGCAGGCCCTAGTGCTATACTTCTGCTTACCTGATATTGCGAAGATGGGCTCATGGTCGGTCGGCCACCTGGGCACGTGCGGGATCGCGATGGAGCGCGCGCATTAGCCATCCCCGGGCGAGCAACGCTCGCGCAAATTCGCCACCCTGACCCGACTCCATGAGAACCATCTCGGCCCAGCCGAGTGTCGGCTTCCGAGGGTGGCCAATGACCCAAGGAACGACCGGCATGGGCGCGTTGCCGTCTGGCTGCTTATTTGACGAGAGCGGGCCGGAAGCGGTCTGGCAGGTTTCAAGCGCCGGTGCTGGAAGGCGGCCATTCGGGCTCCGGCAAATCTCCCCCGTTCCCATGCCGTTAACGGCTTAGTGAGAGCGGTCGTTCGTAGCCGTCCTAACTGTCGGACGCGGTCGGCATCGGGCTGGCCGGGAGGTGATAATAGATACGCTTTGGCAGCATGTGAGTTCATTCTCAACTGCCGCTTTTGCTAGACGATCGCGACAACGCAATGCGATCGGAGCCGGGCACAAATCGATCTGGCTGAGCTTTTTGGGCGATGCGCACGAGGTCGACAAGCGCCGAACGGAGAAAGGGCCAGGGGAACTCCGGACATTCAGCAGAGCTTTCTCCCTCGCGTAAGATGGCATCGAGCTTGCCCGCAACGCCGGCAAGTGATGTGGCAGATGCACTCATCAGCGCATCGACCAGCTGTTGTTCGCGGAAGGCCGCGGCCTCTTCGGCCTCTTTGGCGACGGAGTAACCCAACTCGCCATCTGCGGCATCCCAGCGAGCCTGGTGTGCCGTGAACTCAACTTCTGCGATTGCCCGCGTCGCTGCCATCGCCGGATCGTCGCCGAAGGTCTCTTCGATCTGATCACGGGTATGCACGAAGATCGATCTGCCCTCGTCAGGCAGATCGATCTCTGCACGTGGAAACCCAATCGTCTCGACCAATCGGGTCTCGAGGGTCTGCTGCTTGCAGCAAGCCTCATAAGTGCGAAAGTGAGCGTCGTTCCATTCGTGCCAGAGCTGCAATGCGACATCCGGCTCGCCGCTATTTGCTGCTGGCGATCTCCTCAATGGATTGGTCGTCCATGCCGCTGCCATCAATGTGGTGCCGGCTAGCAGCATGCGACGGGTGACGGTAGACAGACTCGTGCTAGTCTCAGAATCAGCCATGATCCGAGCTCCTTACAGCTTGGCGAGTGGTCAGGCTAAGTACGGTGTGCCTACACCGTGCTTGGCCGCACTTCGGATTTCAGGTCCAAGGGTGTCTTTGACACCTTTGGATCATACAGGAATGATCTAAAGGGATCAATACGTATTGGTGACGGCAGGACAGATGCGGGCAGCCCGCGCGTTAATTGGTCTCTCACAAACCGAGCTTGCAGATCGAGCCGGCGTGTCTGTTCCGACGATCAAGCGCTGCGAGAGCGAAAGCCAAAGTGTTCCAACCGTGTCCGTTGAAACAAAGAACAGAATTCGCGCTGTTCTGGAGGCGGAAGGTGTGGAATTCACCAATGGCGACCAACCGGGCGTACGGTTGGCACGACGTTAAATTCTCCAGATCCGGATAGCCTTCCCAACAGGCGGTAAGGACATGCGCTATCGGACCCGGCGGCATTGCATTGAACTCGTACCAAACCTGATCGAACGAGGTCACGGAAACTGGCGCGCGCGAGCTTGCCGGTGACACAGGCTCGTGTCGCCACGACGGGTAAGCTGAAGGATCCGCGCCGCGACGCAGGCAACAGCGACCAACGCTCCGATCGATGGGTTTCCGCACAGCCCGCCATCTGCCGTGCCCGATCCTGTAACAGAGCGAACATCTTAACCTGACCTGCTATTTGCGCGTTTCCGTTCCGCTGCGAACGCCTCTTTTCCCTTTTCGGCCCAGAGCGTTCGCGCTCGTTGTCCATCGTCGCTCTTGAGCTTTTCGGCGACCCAGATCATCGCGCCGTAGATCATGGCGCGATCATCGCCGGTCAGGTCCACAATGCCGGACTTGACGACGAGGCCGCCGAGTTCAATCAGATGCCTCGTGCGTTTGCGGCGTTCGACCTGCCAAGTGCGCATGTCATGCCGCGCCCGCGCCGCCTGATGCCGATTGCGCGCCGCCCGATTGCGTCGGAGCGCTGCCGTCGTTGCGTTCAGTCGCTTTTGCAGATCGCCGCGATTTGCTGCGAAAGAACGCGGCCCCGCGCTTGGCCCAGGACTCCCTCCTTCCGGCATCGGTGGTTTCCGCCAGCACGATCAGCGCGCCGGCCAGTTCGTCGGCTGTGAACGCATCGGCGCCGGTGGCGATCACCAATTCGCCGAGTTGTTGCATCTTGCGGGTTTTCAGTTCCCGCGCCTTGTCTTCGAGAGCTTTCAGTTCCGCGTCATAGTCCCGTGGCTTGCGCATGGCATCCTCCATAAGCTGTTGATGCAGCGATGTTAGTTGAGCGCCTGCCGCAATGCTGTAAGGTTGTCGGGACGGTCTGGCACGCGCCGGTCCAACCCGAGATTTTTTCGAGGGAGGGCGCGCTTATACGTCGTTCCGACGTGCGCTTGACCGTGCCAATGCTTCATCGCGATGGCGATCTATCATCTTCACGTCAAGGTCATTGGCCGCAAGGCCGGGAGCAGCGCGGTGGCCTCCGCCGCTTACCGTTCCGCCTCGCGGATGCGCGACGAGCGGATTGACCGCGTTCAGGACTTTTCCGCCAAGCGCGGCGTCGTCCATTCCGAGGTGCTGCTGCCGGGTGGTGCGCCCGAGGCATGGAGCGACCGCGAACGACTGTGGAACGACGTCGAAGCCTTCGAGGTCCGCAAGGACGCGCAGCTCGCCCGCGAGGTGGAGTTCGCCCTTCCGCATGAGATGAGCAAGGCGCAGGGCATCGAACTCGCCCGCGACTTCGTGCAATCGGAATTCGTCGACCAGGGCATGGTCGCCGACCTCAATGTGCATTGGGATATCGGCGAGGACGGCACGCCCAAGCCCCATGCCCATGTCATGCTCACCATGCGCTCGGTGGACGAGAACGGCTTTGGCCGGAAGGTCCGCGACTGGAATCGCACCGGGATGGTCGAGCGGTGGCGCGAACGCTGGGCGGAGCTTGCCAACGAGCGGCTGGTCGAACTCGACATCGACGCGCGGATCGATCATCGCAGCCTTGAAGCACAGGGCATCGGGCTTGAGCCGCAAAGCCAGATCGGCGCACCCGCGCAGCGCATCGAGACACGTCGTGTCGAGTCACATCGTGTCGAGACACGTCGTGTCGAGGACGACGGCATCGAGACACGTCGTGTCAAAGGCGAAGGGATCGAGGCGACCGCCACCGTTGCGGATCGGGCCGAGATGCACCGGCAGATCGCCCGCGACAATGGCCAACGCATCATCGCCGATCCGTCCCTTNTCGTGTCAAAGGCGAAGGGATCGAGGCGACCGCCACCGTTGCGGATCGGGCCGAGATGCACCGGCAGATCGCCCGCGACAATGGCCAACGCATCATCGCCGATCCGTCCCTTGCATTGGATGCGATCACGCATCAGCAATCGACCTTCACGCGGCGCGAGATGGCGCGGTTCGCGCATCGGCACAGCGACGGCATCGACCAGTTCAATGCGGTCACACATGCCATAGGAAACGCGCCCGATCTGGTCGAACTGGGACGGGACCGACGCGGCGAGGACCGGTTCACCACCCGCGACATGATCGAAGCCGAACAGCGTCTGCACCGTGCCGCCGAACTCATGGCCGGGGCCGAACGCCACGAGGTCGATGACAGGTACAGAGTGGCCGCACTGGCGCATGCCGAACAGCGCGGCCTTGTCCTCTCCGACGAACAGGCCGATGCGCTGGCCCATATCACCGACGGGCGCGACCTTGGCGTTGTGGTCGGCCATGCCGGAACGGGAAAGAGCGCGATGCTGGGCGTCGCGCGCGAGGCATGGGAGGCATCGGGCTATGACGTTCGCGGCATTGCTCTGTCCGGCATCGCGGCGGAAGCCCTCCAGAGCGGATCAGGCATCGCATCGCGCACCATCGCCAGCATGGAACATGGCTGGCGGAACG
>NZ_JAZHLJ010000074.1:0-15108 GCF_036549495.1 Aurantimonas sp. C2-5-R2 | reverse complement strand
GCGCAGAGCCCAGACCGACGACCAAAATCAGGCGTCAGAGACAGGGCAGTTGCTAGATATGGTGGCACCTGGGACAACGGGATAAGCCTCCTTCTTCACGCCTTCGGCCTGCCGCCGGCCATACCATGACCTTACGCTGGCAATCATCGATTTCTTTTTTTCCTGAAGTGACTTGATCCCTTCGTCGAGTTCGCCCCAATGCTCATAGAATTGGAGGAGAAATTCAGGGTTCAGGTCTTCCGGGTAATCCCATCCGTCTTCGCGGGCGTAGGCGCGCCGCGCGCGAGGACCACTTTCAAAGGCAACCGTCATGTTCGTCACTCCGCGCTCGGACGCTGGCGTCAAGCGGCTTTTGCCTGTTCCGCCTGTTTTGCAGCTTTGAGGATTTGTAGGATTTCGGCGTTCATACTGCCGTGATTGGCGGCGGCCCTCGCAGCCAGCCATGCTTTGACCTCGGGCGGAACGCGGAAGATCATCTTCGGATGTTGGTATGTAGTCATCGTCGTTACCCTTAAACCGTATATGGCTAAGTGCCATATCTAAATATGGCTGAGATGACACTCGTTGTCAAATGGCTGAGCGCCATATTAGATGCCGGATTATGACGAACCGCCCCATCCAAACACTAGATAAGTTCATCGTCCGCCTGCCGCACGGAATGCGGGATAAAATCAGCGACGCGGCGAAGGCGAACAACAGGACGATGACTGCCGAGATTGTCGCCCGACTTAGATGGAGCTTTGAGGCGGGTTTGGACTTTGCTGCTCACAACAAGGACACCAAAGCCCGCTCGGAGCAGGCGGCAAAGCGGCTTATGCGGATTGGTTTGGTCGAACCTGATACGGACCGGGTGGACGCGATTGAGAAACGCCTTGCCGACCATGAGGCGCGTGTCGCCGCGCTTGAAAAGAAGGCGGATTGATTGGTCCTATTCCACTCGCGCGCCAAGCCCCGGCATCATCGGGGTATTGGAGGATATCAGGGAGATGGAAGGAGTTGGTGGAGCCAGGCGGGGGACCTATCTCAGTTCCATTTCCCCAGTAATATCAGCGTATAACCAACTCGCGGCGCTTCACCCGTGTAGCATGTGTGTATCACACGGTATAGCCTTACAAGGCTCGACCGCCACCGGCCACGAACCTTCGCCACAAGCGGGCCCGAGGTTCGAAGAGAAACGTTCATCTCCCATTGATTGATGAGCGAGCGCAGCCGCGCCGGTACCGCCATACGGAAGTAGAACACGTCGCGGCGTCGCGTGACGCGCTTTAACGAACGGGGCATGATCAACCGTCTGGACCAGGTTTCTGTACCAGGGTCTACGGCTACCGACGGCGATGGCTGGAATGTGTAATCCGCGTCAATGGCTTATGCGGATCGTGGCGGGCCACGACCGATGAAGATGATAACTACATTTACGCCATAGCACTATGATTTGACCTACGCCTTGCTCACGGCAGGAATTTTCCAATCCGTTCGAAAGCCGTTTCGAACCGCTTCAGCGTATTTTGAACCGGTTTGCCTTTGCCCTTCCACAGCTCGGGATGCTGCAACAGATAGAGCGATGGATCATAGTGGCTGTATTCCGGGATCGTCTCCGGGAGAACGCGGAAATATGCTTCCGCTTTCTTCACGAGCCGCTGCGTCGTCGTATCTGCCGCCTCCAGTTTTTCAACCGTCAGTTCATGCTCGCCCGAGAGCGAGTAGGTGCGATTGATTAGATCGACGAAGAATGCGGGCTCGAAAAAGTCTTCCACGTCCGCCTCTTCCTTGCCGGCCACTTCCGTCGCCAAGATGATGCGCTCCTCTTCCAGCAGTTTCGACTTATGGAGGTCGTCCATCTTTCTTTTTTGGCCGCGTTCATAATCCGTCAGCACGGCTACGTTGAGCTTGTTACCGTAGAACAGGCGCACGAATGGCAGCACCTTGTCGATGCCGCCGGACGGGCACATCGCCCATTGCGGTGAAAGGTGCGTCCTCCCCGCAGCCTTCAACGCGGAAGATGCGGCCTGGAGATAAAGGATATCGCTCGGCCCCTCGACGAGGAGCGTGTTCAAGCCGATCACGAGGGTTTGCGTAACCTCAAAGCCCATCGCGCCGAAAATCGGAAAGTTGGTCTGAGGATCCGTCGTCAGGACGTCGGGACGAATTTTCGTGCCGATCGAGGATCGGCGTCCCCGCTGGTCCAGCTTCACAACGTCTTCCACGGTCCGAACGCTGGCGAGATCGTGAGCCGGAACCATGAACGGCGAATGGGTGGAGAAAATGAGCTGGTGGTGGGGCGCAATCTGCTCGGCAAAATATCGCAACAGGTCTTTTTGCGCCGTGCCGTGGAGCGTCAGGCCGGGCTCATCGAGCAGCAGAATGACATTGCCATGGCTCTTCTTGATCTGGGCAAACTTCACGAGGAAGGAAAAGAACCAGATAAACCCGGCAGAGCGCTCGGAAAACGGCACGGTTACGCCGTGCAGTCCATTCTCAACCCGAGCGCGGGCGACGGGGCCGCTGTTGAACGGAGCAGGATCGCCGGACTTCCCCTCCGAAAGCACCACCTTGATTTTCAGATCGTCATTCTGCGTCCAATACTCAAATATCTGATCCGTGATCCGCAAAGCGGCGGCTTCGCATTTAGCGTTTAGCTCCTCAAACTGCGTCGTAGCCGCCAAGTCATCCAGTGTCGTTCCAGCATATTCGAGGAAGTCAAGGAACACGCGATCTCCGCTATCGATCACGACGCCGTTCTGCTTGTCGCTGTTGAGTTGGTTAATCGACAGCTCGCCGCTCATACGATCGTAGTGCGAAAAATACATAAACTTAGGTGTGCGAGCATTCAAAGTATCAATCGCGTGCAGATGAGCTGAGTTCTTTCTAAACTTTACGATTGCCGCCAGAAGGTTTTCTTGGCTTTCCGTCCGCGTTCCGAGAGCCTGAAGCGCTTCTGCCGCTTTTTGTGTCGTCTTGGCAGCAGTGATTACCGCGCCCTCTTCCACATTCACGGCAAATGTTTTAACCAGATTATCGAGGGCTTTTCCTTCATTGATCGGCAATGTCCAGGTTATGCCTTCCTGCTCATATGTTTTGTAGATCGTGACGGTTGAGCCGCTGAGGACACCCTTCCCAAGCTCAGCCTCTACCGCAGCAATATCCGCGGTGCTCATCTCCCATTCCGTTGTCATGACCGGCGCATCACCATCGGGGTGGCGCTGGTCGTACTCCGAGAGATAACGACGCGGGTAGTTCTCGATCTTACCGTATTGTTTGAAGGCGTCGTTCGTAGAGCGCAGACCCTCAAGCGCCTTCAAAAAAGCAGACTTTCCCGCCTCGTTCTTGCCGACGAGACAGGTAGATTGCCCGATATCGACGGGATTTGAGTCAATGATATTTCGATAAGTTGTGGCGTGTGCCTTGATAAGCTTCATTGTTCTTGCCCTCAAACTCTCTCAACAGAATGTCATATGGGGTTTAGCCATCAATCTCGGCATCCGACTTCCCAGCCATCAGCGCGTTGATCCAGGCGAGGCACAGGTCGCGGCTGCGATCTGCTCTTCGGGCGTCGGTACATCCGCATCCGTGCCAGGAGCCTCGGCAGGTTCGTTTGCTACCTCCTGACCCTGACCCTGACCTTCGTTTCGATAGAACTCGCGGAACGAAGGCTCCTTCATCAGGTCGCTGACGTCGATCCGTCCTGGGTTGTTTGCCAACAAAGTACGTCCCGCATCCGTCGCCACAAACCGCCCGCGTGCAACGGCCGCTCGGCAGCATCTGTTCCCGTTCGTCATCGGTAAGCCGCAGGTTCTCGGCGATCCGGTTAGCAGCTTCGGGAACGCGGGTCTCTCCTTCTGCCGCAACACGCAGCACCGGCAGCATCAGCGTTTGATAGTCGGGGATCATTGCACCGGCATCTCGATCATTGTGATCTCCTCGCGGGTCAGGTTGTGAAGGCGGTAGACCGTTTGGTTGATCTGATCTTCCCGCGTAGCGATCTCGGCTTCGATGGTGGCGATTTCTTCCTGTAAACGGATCACGTCGGCCACGATGTGATCATCGGCGCTGATGCTGACTTTCCTCAGCTCGGCCGCGAGCTTTTTGCCAGTCATGCGGGCCGTGACCTCGGTTCGGCTGGCCAGCACCTTCCATTGGGCGAGGATGAAGGGGGCCTGATCGGGGGGTGGAAAGATGCCAGTGATAGCGGGGATGCCATCGATCAAACAGCGCAGCTCGCCCCGCTCCAGTTCTGCCGACAGCGGGACGCCGGGTTTGAGGTGTTCTTCCAGCGCGGCGTGGCGGGCCTCCAGATCGCGTGCAAGGCGCTCCTTCGCCCATTTGCGGCGGTCGGTGCCTATCAGGCGCTCGGGCGCGGCGTCCTTCAACGCATCCAGATCGGGTAGATCGGGGAAGAGCCACTCGTCCGGACGGAGCCGGATGCGGACGGAGCCAATGCGGCGGGCGATATCGTCTAGTGCCTGCCGCAGCTGGTCATTAAGCTCTTGGAGGCGCTCCGCATCGCGCGCCAGCGATGCACTGTCTTCGTCCTGTGCGTCTGGGATCGGCAGGTACTTGATGAACTGCTTGTTCGCCTCGAAATAGCCGTTGTCCTTAGGCTTCGCCGTCTTCCGAAAATAGAAGTCACAGGGCGCGGCATTGAGGGCCGCCAACGTGCTCCAGAGCGAAACGCCGCGTGCAGGCATGATGCCATTCACTCGGACATTGTTGATGTAGAACGCTCCCTCGCTATCCGCTGAGACCTGCATTGAACGCACAGTCTGCGCGACCAACAGCTTGGAAGCCTCCTGTTTGTCTAGGTTTTTCGGATAGTTGTAGGCCCACCACCCATCGTCTATGTCCATCTTGCTACTCTCTCGGGCGCGCAATTCTTCTTCGTGCCCTTTCAGATAGGCCCAGGCGTAAGGATACTGTGAGCGCATCACATTGGCGGGAATGATGCTCGGACGGTTCCCCCCGATGTCATAGGGGAACAGCAGGTAGGTATCCGTCTGCGGGGTCAAGTAGCGGCCGGCCTCTTCGCCCGAAACAAGCGGCTTCATGACCCCATCTTCGATCTCGACTACTCGGCCCCGCTTCGCACCTTTGAGTGGCTTTTCCTCGTAGCGGTTCGGCCCGAGCCGCTTCAGGTGGTAGATGTGATCCGCACTGGTCTGAATGCCGACGAAGATGTTGCGCGACACGGCGGGATCATCCAGTCGTAGGCCGCTGGCGGTAAGCTTGTCGATCAGGTCGCGCTCGGCCCCGGTGACAAGCAGCCAGCGATCCCCGAAAATCAGCCGATCATAGGGTAGGCGGATGTCGTCGGCCTCCCATGGGCTTTCCGCCACCACCCCATTCGGAGCCTGAACCACGGCCACTTCTCTATTTGGACGCTTCGAGAAGAACATGAGCGCAGTGTAAACCGTGGCCTCATCGAAAATCTGATGCGAACCGAAGTCGATCCAGCCCCACAGATGGCGGCCCTCTTCGATCACCCCGCGCAGCCCCGCGCCGTATTCGTTCATCTGCCAGACCGAGGGGGCGATGTAGCCCAGCCGTCCGTTCTCGTTTAGAAGCTGGATGCCTTTTTCGATGAAGGGCAGGTAGAGGTCAAAGTTCCCCGTCTGCGTGCTGTGATAAGCCCCGCCCTCTTCAGGGTCGCGCGAGAGGTGAGCGGCCATGTCGGCATGGACCTTGCGGAAATTCTGGAGCTTCACATAGGGCGGATTGCCCACCACCGCGTCGAACCCGCCGCGCTCGAAGACGCCGGGAAACGCGGCGTGCCAGTCGAAGGCATTGATCCGCTCCTGCTCTTCGTCGCTGTAGGGCGCGAGGGTGTTTTGGTAGAATTCCGGCCCGATCAGGCTGTTGCCGTCGCGGATGTGGTCATCGAGCGATGACAGCGGCTTGTCAGATCGCGCGGTGTGGAGCCAGAGGGCGAGCTTGGTGATCTCGACTGAGGCCGGGTTGATATCCACACCGTAGAGGTTGCGGCGGAGAATGTCGCGGATCATGGCATCCGTCCAATCCTCGCGTACCATCTTCTGACCGTGCTGGCGGCGCAGGTCTTGCAGAGCTTTCCATTCGTCGAGCAGGTAGGCCAGCGTCGTGATCAGGAAAGCGCCAGAGCCGCAGGCGGGATCGACAATGCGAATGTCGCGCAGCGTGGTTTCGTAGGCTTCGATGGCCTCCAACGTGGGTAGCTTGTCCTGTTTCTCCGAGGGCCAATCGCAAGCCGCTTTCAGGTCAGCGAGACGCCGGCCCACCGTTTCGTCCACGATACGCTCCACCACCCATTCGGGTGTGTAGTAGACGCCATCGCGCTTGCGCTTGCTCTCCTTATTGACCGATTTGCGACCTTCCTCTTCGGCTTCGAGGATTTCCAATTCGGTGATCGACTGCTCGAAGATGCGCCCGAGGGTGTAAAGGCCGATGCTGCGGTCTGGGTCGCGCTTGGCGGCTGGCTTGTGTTCGTCGTTCACGACGCCTTCGCCCCAGCTGGAGGCGTAGTTGTAGTTTGCGGAGAGATAGAGCAGCGTCAGCTTGTTGGTGGCAAGGCTCGCCTCGTTCTGCCCCTGCCCACGTTCGCAGAACATGCTGTTGGGGATGTGGAGTTGTTCCAACTCGGGATCACGGGCGAAAAGCCCGCCGTTGAACTGGTTGATCCGATGATCGCCGAAGGCACTGCCGTCATTCATTGCCATGAAGAGACGGCGCAGCCACTGCCAGATTTCCCCTCCGTTGGGATCGAAAAATTGATCGTCGGCCTGCCGGATCAGGTAGTCGCGGAAAAGCTGCGGTGGAAAGCCCAGCGCGCGGCCCATATCTTCGCAGAAGAAGACGAAGATAGCCCGGTCGAGTATTCGCTGCGCCATCCTGACAAGTCGCCCCTTGGTGCCGGGGAAACGGTCTGTATCAGGCCCATTATGCTCAAGGAGTGTACGATAGAGGTGCTCGCGTAAAGCGCGATACTCGGCATAGAAGTGGTTCTCAAGCTTGCTCTGCCGGAACCTCTGTTGCTGGATGAGCGAGAGCAGCTCAGCCCGCCCGCTCGTGCCCCGGACGATAAGCGTGTCGCGGTGGAAAAGCCGCGCGAACAGAAAGCGGTCGAAGCGTCCTTCATCGGTGTCGTCCAGCAGCGTTGCGTGCTGAAGCAAGTCCTTCTTCGCCAGCGCGAAGCTGACGAATTGGCGTTCGCCACGATCCGCCCAATAGAGGCGGAATTCGTTCATGTCCGTGACGATGGCCCAGGTCGGAATGATCGGTTCGTAGCCGAACATCCCTTTTCTGCTGGCAAATAGGTAATCGAGGCCCTGTTTGACCGGCGATCTGGAATTGCCTTTCCGCTTCTGCGGGGCATCGAGCGCGCTTTTGATGTCCTTGAACTCGACAAGCACTTGCGGGATTGGCGCGGCTTCATTTGGGGCAAAAAAGCCAAGAGCGACATCGGCTTCTCCCTTCCCGCCGCGCTGCCCCGCGCCTGCTACCGGGAACGCCGGATAAAGCGTGTATTTCTCCTCGCCGCCTTCCTGTCCAGCCTGCACATAACCCCAGGTGGCCCGGAAGACCTCCTGCAGCAGGGCAGCTTGGGCTGTAGTTTCTTTCTGTGCCCCACGCGAAGCCCAGCGTTTCAAGCGCTGATAGAGTTCGATTTCCTCGCGGCTATCCTTGAATGTTTCATATTCATGCGACCACACAGAACGCAAAAACGATTTCGAAATGAAGGAGCTCTGAAGATCGCTCATTCAGCGACGGACTTCTTCAAGACGGATGGTGAATGGATGTGACACAGATATCCTCCTCGCGCGTCGGAGGCACTATTCCTGCCTGGGCCGCCAAACTCAAGCTGGTCGGAGAGTTACCGATTAGAGGAGAGCGAATACCGCGTTGTCGCTGAACAGCTCGCCATCACGAATATAGCGGCTGAGCATTGCATCACTGGCGTGCCCAGTCTGCTGCCTGATTTTCCATGACGAGGCACCAGCCTGGGCGGCGCTGGTGGCAAAGCCGGCACGGAGGCTGTGTCCCGAATACCCTTCAGGATCGAACCCAGTAGCGGATAGGCGCTCCTTCACGATAATCGAGACGGCTTCTCCCGACAGACGCTGATCCCCGACGCGCCCGTGCCGGGTGATGCCCCTGAAGATGGGGCCGGCTTCGATGCTGGAGGCCGACAGCCATGCTTCAAGGGCGCTGACCGGGCACCACCGCGTCCGGCCATGGGGGACCCCGATCTTCCGTCCTGCCCCGGCCTGGTCCGTCTTGGACCGCCGCAATGTGACCACGAGCCCCTGGCGTACCATCTCCAGGTCTGAGACATCCAGCCCGACCAGTTCGGATCGGCGGAAGCCGCCAGCGAACCCGATCAGCAGCAGGGCGCGGTCGCGGATGTCCTTCGGCCTGTCGCCCATCGCTCCCAGCACGGCGAACAGATCATCGCGCAATAACGGCTTGGCCTGTCGCTGAGCCGAGCCGTTCCTTCGTCTGATGCCTCGAAGGGTCGCCTTGACGAGCGCATCGGTCGTTGGGCTCGACACCCGCTTCAACGCATGAGCTTTCGCCAGTGACGCCAGACGCCGGGTCAGCGTGGCCGGGGTCAGCACGTCGGCGTGGGTGGCGAGGTAAGCGGCGATCATCTCGGCCGACGCCGGGATCATGCCGCCCCAGGCAATGAAGTGATCGAGGTCGGATTGGTACGCACGCTTGCTGCTGGCCGACAGTGAGCCGTCGACCAGATCGGCCACGGAAGGTAAAATTTTACTAAAATTCGAGAGTTCGGCTGTGCAATTGATTGCACGCGGGGCTTTATGGTTCGTGCAATCAATTGCAATTCTACCGATCGGCGCGTTAATTTTCCGTTTATCGCCCGCGTTTTTCTCATTTTTTGGCTCCGATAATGGAGGGTTATCGGAGGAGAGACCGGGCGTCATCGTGCATTCCCCTTGTCCGATGACGATCCAAGAAGGCGCGCTCGAACCGCATTCAGGTGATCAAGGTTGGATCGAAAGGCATCAAGGATGGCGGTCATTCCCTCGATAGGGATGCCGGCCCACAGCAGGTCCGTCTCGCGCCCCAGCGTCTCCAGCTCATCGACCTGATCCCACTCGAACCGGTGCGTAACCGGCATGGCGTCGGTGTAGAAGGCGGCGAGATACGCGGCGTCCCTATGCCGGAACTCGGGGACGTGTCGTTCAAGGGCCGAGCGTGCATTCTGGTTCTCACGAGCGAAGGTCACGATCGCCTGACGCCCAGCCCGCGTGTGCTTGTCGAGGGCATAGGTCGGGACGCCATCCACGAACATCGTGGGTGGGACCGGCACTGATCGGCTTGTCGGCTCACTCCGTCCCCGTCCGAGCTCCTGGAGGAGCGGCGGCAGCATGAGGACGATGGGCTCGCGTGTGGCCTTCGCAGCGGCCTGTATGGCCAGTCCCGT
This sequence comes from Aurantimonas sp. C2-5-R2, assembly GCF_036549495.1. Lineage (NCBI taxonomy): Bacteria > Pseudomonadati > Pseudomonadota > Alphaproteobacteria > Hyphomicrobiales > Aurantimonadaceae > Aurantimonas > Aurantimonas sp. C2-5-R2. The sequence continues at coordinate 5,693 of NZ_JAZHLJ010000074.1, read as the reverse complement.
CGCTTCTGGCAGGCCGGCATCGGTATAGGCCGTCATGAGGCCGATCAGATCACCGCCGCCGATGCGCTTCTCGGTGCCCGCTTCGAGGCCGGAGGCGAACCACGACGCCGTCGCCCTTAACGCCAATGGCTGCTCGGCATCCGTCGCAACCGCGATCCTTTCTCTGACGCTGAGCGCACCGACGGTTTCGCGGTGGCATTCCCAATCAGGCCGGTGGACCGCCGAGCAGATCAGGTAATCGCTCGACCGCTCCTTCGGTGCCGCCGCCATGGCACGGACCATCCAACGGGCGACGGTCGGCGTGTCGCCATATTGGCGACGGTAGCGGGCGTCCGTGCAAAGCCGGGTGAGGGACACCAGCAGATCGGGAGCGGCAATGCCGATGTCCTCGAACGCGATCACCATCAAACGCCGAAAGACGCCGTTTCCCCGGTGCCTGATCAGCGTCAGGATGGCACGCTCGGCGGTCTCGGCGTCACCTCGCCGGATTGCCTTGTGGACGGTCGAGCTGGCGATCCACGCATCACAGAACAGCGGCTCCATGAGCGGGAGCGATCCCGTCTCGGCGTCATCTAGCAGTCTGTCGTATTCGAATGGGTCTGTCATCATGGCCTCCTTGCCGTGGCAGGGAGGTCGAGATCGAGAGACCCCAAATTGACGCTAGCTGATGGGCGAGCGGGGGCAAGGATTGACAGTCGCAAATGCCGTAATATCCGGAAATGTCCCGAAGCTCGTATTTGCTCCCCGTTTCCCCTAGTTCGTCGACGGCCGACATGAGCTTAAACGCTCTACGCGCCAGCGTCTTCCGATCTAACCGGCGTTTGTCCTCAGAACTATCTCGGAGACAGGTGAGGCGGGCCAACTGTCCCGCCCCATTAGAGCAAATCTCTCGCGTTCAAATGGTGGTGCGCAGTGCCGGTGGATCACACCTTCGACCCGACCGGAGGGGCCTGTTTGATGATCCCGGCGTGGACAGAAGCCAGTCACAGCTTGTCCGCCAGAAGCTTCCTCATTGCGGCCTTCTCTGAAAGGGCCGCGACATAGTCCGGATCGATCTTCTTGATCAGCTCGCGCTGGGAGAGTGGGAGGTTTTCATAAATGACATGTGGGCGTTCCTTTGGCCAGTGTTTTGCGAAATTCCTCTCATATTGTTCCGGCGTCAGGGGATGCGGGGCGAGAAACTCGACCCAGACCTCGTAAGGGGCATCCAGGTCTTCCTCGCCGTGCTCTTCCCGGTGTTGCCTATATTCTTCAGCCCGACGTTCGAATAATACCTGCGCGGCGCTGAGGCGAGGCGGAGGAGGCGGAGTGTTAAAGGATCGAGCGGGAGGGGAGGTCCGGCTTGGCACGGTAGTCGATTTAGGAGGAGCCTCGCTCAACTGAGCACTACGCTTTCCCTCGATAATCTCATCGTCCGACCAGCCGCGCTCCAAACGTTTGCGGATCGTGGTGGGAGCAACCCCCTGCAATTTGGCGAGACGTGAAGCCGTGTAGGTCTCCCCGGTGCGGGAATAGTGGAAGGTCAGGGTGTCGGACTTGTTGTTATTTTGCGTGCGTTTGTCCGCCCATCGCACCTTGCCGGGGCCGTATTCGGGATCGGTATTGTCGATCCTGTCCAGGGTAGCGCCGGAGGCCGGTATCGGCCCGACATGGCGCAGGAAGCTGACGAAATCGACGAAAGCGAGGTGTACAACTGCGCCACGGCTCTTGGCCCGGCTCAGCATGTTGCGATGAGCCGTAGCCTCAGCTTTGTAGCGCTCCCGAAGGGCCATACGAGACAGCGTATCGCAATCGGCGATGTGATCGCGGGGTGTGATCGGGTTAGAGGCTTTCTCAAAGGTGAGACATGCCCCTTTTGTTTTCTTATGAGCGTGACATTGCGCCTCGGTAGCCTCGGCAAGAATGCCCGGGTTCTGCGGTTCTGCGTGGATTTTCTCATGCGACATGGGCGTCGCGCAGCTTGAGAAAGTCTTCTTGCTCAAACCGCCAGCGTTCTGGCCGGCAGCCTTCGAATTCGCCTTCACTATTTTGATCACGTGGTCGCTCCTGAGCCTGTTGCATCGGGGAAGCGCCGTAGGTAAAATTGGGGGTATTCATGTCCCTGCGCTTACTCGGCGCTTTCGAAAACCCCGCCGCGCCAACGGTGGGGTTTTCACTTTGAGTTCGTTCGAAGCGAGAGGTCTAAGGGGGGGCGGACAGTTTTTGGACGACCCATGCTTCGCTACCTGCGCGACGGGCTGATTTTGCGGAGAAGGACCAAGTGGGGCCGCGTCGTCTGCTGCGGACCTCCGCTACCACACAAACCCTTATTTTGCAGGGGTTTCAGGCGCCAATAGCTCGGCGGCCGTGTTGCAAGCGGTTTTTCAAAAATCCCCGCATTTCCTTGCTTTCCAACGTGTTGCAATTCATTCCGTGCAACACGAATGCAACACGCCAAAAAAGCGCCCCGCAACCCGAAGGTCACGAGGCGCTGACAGGACGACGGCTACGGGTTCGTCGTCCCGGCGCTCTCCGGCTGTGGTGTGGCGGCGGGGCTACCCCGCCTAGGCGCGGTCATGCTCTGGTGCCGGCGCAAGCCGCGCAGCGGTAACTGCTACCGCGATTCTGCCGGGAGTCAAACAAGCGGCTCCTTCGCGGCCTCTTCGAAGCCGAATGTGAGATCCTTCAGCACTTCATCCACATCGCTTGGGTTCCACCGGAATCCGATCGCGCCCAAAAATTCGGAATGGATCTCGCTTACCTGGTCCGGCTGGAGATCGTTTAAAAAATTTTGATAGCGATCAGCGAGGTCGTTGTCGGCCTTTTGGCTAGCGAGTTCACGTAGCTTCTGCGCAGCAGACCCATTGCGAACGTCCTCGGGATGCCTCTTCGTTTTCCGGTCCCTCCAGTCGGCGGTCTTCTCAAGTTCAAAAGACAGGACATTCGTCATCTTCTCTCTCCTCATTCGCGGCCCATAGGCGCGCGTCATCGTTGTTCCGCGACCCTTCATTGAGCCTCGGCTTGTTTGCCCTTCACGGGCGCTTCGCATGGGGTCTCGCATAATGGGTTGCGGCGAGACGATGGCCCGACATCGCCGGGCGTGTGACCGAACCGTGCGGCTATTCCGCTGGACCGTCAATCGAGGTCGGCGAGGATGCACACAAAACGTCGTCGCCGTTCGCTGTTGGTTCTGGCGGCTACATCGCCCCGCCACCTTTCGATGACGAGGCGCTGCGCACTGCCGGTGGTGGACGGCGGCGCTTCAACGCTGGTTAGGCGCCGATCTGGTTAGGTGTCGATGGCTGTGACGCCTCGACTTTGCGAACTATGAAGGGCTCGAGCGAGTCGCGCGCCCCCCAGAAGACGCCCCGCCGCTTCGGCTGGGCGCGATCTTCGTCGGTGTAAGACAAAATCAGAAAATCTCGCCACACGCGCCCATAGGGCTCTGGCACGGGGTCGAGGTAAATAAAACGCCCGCCGGTGAACTCATACAGGCCGGGACCATCGTAGCGGCCGGTTGCCGCGGTAACAGTGCCCACGGCGCTCATGCCGACACCATGTTGTTGTCGTCGGCGACAAGGAGGGCGTGGGCGGCTTCCACAAACCACACGATCCGCCCCCTGCGGACGACGGCCACGAATTCGCGGTAGTGCAGTTCCGTGCTGTACTCCACAAGGTCGGTGCTGCCGATGGCGAGGCAGAGGCGCCCGAACCGCTCTATACCGACGACATTAATCTGCGAGTCTGCGTTCACCAGGACGAAGGAACCGTCGAACTCTTCGTAAGGCTCGTCGATCTCCCAGGCCCTGAAAATCAGTATCGAGTCGTCGATCACTTCGGAATCGATGATCTCCAGTCGGGCGAACCGGGCTTCATCGTCTGCCTTGCGTGCAACGCCGTTCGTTTGTAAGTTCCCCATTTGTATTCCTCCAGGGCCACCACGGCCACGGCGGATGTAGGCATGTATCCGATAGCCTGTCAACCCGGTTCGAAAAGAAAAATCTGGGCCGAAACCTGCAGGAATCGGACATCCGAAGTAAATGGAATTGGTAAAGTGGTAAAATGGAATTGGTAATTTGGTATATGGTAAAATGGAATTGGTAAAATGGTAAAATCTAATCATAACTATGCAGTTGTCGTGTGCCGGCAGCCGGATGGCGACCGCATGGAGCGGGGCCGAGACGCCGTTTCTGGTCCGGATCGAGCTGTCCGATGACGTCCGCGCGATCTGTCGCCGCCGTCTGCGAACCAAGAGGTGGCGCAGCCCTTGGAAGAGGGAATCAGCGCCCGGTGCGGGGCTGATTACAGCCGTAGCCGAACGCCATCAATTACGCTGAAAATAACGCTCTGGATTCTCAATCACTAGGGTGCCCGACCCGAGACATAGGTGACGTTTTGTGCCGGACACATGGGTAACATTTTTGGCTTTTTGCCGGAGGTGTTGATGCCGTGGAAAGAGAGTTCGGTGATGGAGGAACGTCTGCGTTTTGTCGCCCGCCTTCTCGACGGCGAAAGCATGAGTGAGGTGTGCCGGGAGTTCGGGATTTCCCGCAAGACCGGCTACAAGATCTTCAATCGCTACAAGGACGAAGGGGTGGAGGCGCTCACTGACCGCTCGCGGCGGCCGGTGCGCTATGCCAACCAATTGCCCGAGCAGGTCGAGCGGACGCTCGTGCGGCTGAAGAAGGACAAGCCGCACTGGGGCGCGCGCAAGATCCGGGAGCTGCTGGTCAGGAAGCTGGCCGGCGACGTGCGCATCCCGGCCACGAGTACCGTGCATGCGGTCCTGGATCGGCATGGGCTTGTCGCGCGGGCCAAGAAGCGGCGCAACAGGGCCGAGGGCACGCCGCTGTCCCAAGCCATTCGGCCCAACGACCTGTGGTGCGTCGACTTCAAGGGCGAGTTCAAGCTCGGCAACGGCCGCTATTGTTACCCCCTGACGGTCTCCGACCAGGCGGCACGCTACCTTCTGTGGTGCGAAGCGCTGGAATCGACCCGCGAGGCCGGCGTCTTCGCGGCCTTCCAGCGGCTCTTCGCCGAACGTGACATGCCGGCGGCCATCAGGAGCGACAATGGGCTGCCCTTCGCCTCGCCCAATGGCCTGTACAACCTGTCCAGGCTCTCGGTCTGGTGGCTGCGCCTGGGCATCGCCATCGAGCGGATCAGGCCCGGCCATCCGCAGCAGAACGGCCGACACGAGCGCATGCACCTGACCTTGAAGAAGGAGGCGACCCGGCCGCCGGGAGCAAATATCCTGCAGCAACAGGCTCGGTTCGACGCATTCTTGAGCGAGTTCAACATCGAGCGGCCGCACGAGGCGCTCGCCATGAGGACCCCGGCCGAGGTCTACACGCCCGCGCAAAGACCCTATCAAGGCCTGCCGGAGCTGCAATACCCGTTCCACGACAAGGACATCCTCGTCACCGCATGCGGTCGCATCTGCATGCACCGAAAGAAGATCAACATCTCAACCGTCATGGCGGGCCAAAGGCTCGGCATCAAAGAAGTCGACGATGGCATTTGGATCGTCAGCTTCATGCACTATGATCTCGGATATATCGACCTCGAACAGAGAACCTTGCAGACAATCGACAACCCGTTCGGCACGCGGTTGTCACCCATGTCTTAGAGCCTGATTCAAAAGTTCAGCAATAGATCCAATATCTTGCGATGCGCCTCGTGAGCATTCGGATGCTGGCGATGAGCGTCCAGGC
>NZ_JAZHLJ010000073.1:0-15151 GCF_036549495.1 Aurantimonas sp. C2-5-R2 | reverse complement strand
TCGTCTCGATCGATGCGCCCATCATCCATGACCTCCGAATCATGGTCGCCCATGGATTCAGAACTCGTCGAAAGGCGCAACTGTAATGCTAAGCCGGCGTTCTCGGCGATGGCGTTCCCGAAACCGGCGCGATCACCGCGCCGAACCGCCCCACTTGACCTGCCGCAACGCCTCTCCCGCCGCCATGCCGGCGGCGACGGCAAGGTTGAGCGAGCGGCCGCCGCCATCCATCGGGATCGTGACGGCCGCGTCGGCGAGCGCGTGGACGCCGTCCGGCACGCCGGCGCTCTCGCGGCCGAACAACAGGATGTCGCCGGCCCGAAAGGCGAAGTCAGTGTAGCGGGTCGACGCCTTGGTGGTGAACAGGACGAGCCGCCGCCCGGCCGCCCGGCGCGCCGCCTCGAAGGCGGCAAAATCGACATGGCGGACGAGGCGGGACATGGCGAGATAATCCATGCCGGCGCGCTTCAGGGCGCGATCGGAAAGGACGAAGCCTGCCGGCTCGATGATGTCGACGGTAAGGCAAAGACAGGCGCCGAGCCGTAGGATCGTGCCGGTGTTGCCGGCGATGTCCGGCTGATAAAGGGCCAGCGAGATCGGCCCGGCCCCCGTCGGGGCGGCCGTCCTGTCCGGCTCGTGGTTGTCGCGATCCTGCGTCATCGGTGGCCTTGCATGTCGTCGTGAGGGGCGGCGTGCCGCGCCCGGCGTCGCCGAGACCGTGAATCGGCCTCGGTTTGTCCTATATCGAAGGGACCGCGTCGCCACAGCCGGTTGTCGTCCAAAAAGCCCGGGCCTGCCTGATTCGTTGAACCGGCGTCCGATCCGATGGGAAGTTTTGATGTTTTCGTTGTTCGAGCGGATGGTCGAGCCGTTTCCCGACCAGGAGCTTGAGACCCCGCCGGGCGGCGGGCTGGCCCGCTTCGTCTGGTTCTACGCCAAGCCCGCTTGGCCTTTGCTTTTGGCGATGGCGGTGCTGACCGCGATGATCTCGATCGTCGAGGTGTCGCTGTTCGGCTTTCTCGGCCAGATCGTCGACTGGTTCTCCGGCGTTTCGCGCGAGACATTTCTGGCCGAACGCGGCTGGGCGCTGGCGCTGATGGGCTTCGTCGTGCTGGCGGTACTGCCGGGGCTGGTCTTCCTGTCCGGCCTCGTGACCTTCCAGGCGCTGGCCGGCAATTTCCCGATGCGGTTTCGCTGGATGGTGCATCGCTGGCTGCTCGGCCATTCGATGAGCTTCTTCAGCGACGAATTCGCCGGGCGGATATTGACCAAGCTGATGCAGACCGCGCTGGCGGTACGCGAGACGGTGATGAAGGCGCTCGACGTCCTTTTGTATGTCGCGGTGTATTTCACCGGCGTCGTCGTGCTCGTGGCTGCGGCTGACTGGCGGCTGGCACTGCCCTTTCTCGGCTGGCTCGCCCTCTACGCGCTGATGCTGTGGTATTTCGTCCCGCGCCTAGGCGTAATCGCCGAGCGGCAGGCAGGCGCCCGCGCCGAAATGACCGGCCGCGTCGTCGATGCCTACAGCAACATCGCCACGGTCAAGCTGTTCGCTCACACCCGGCGCGAGGCCGATTTCACCCGCGCCTCGATGTACGGGTTTTTGACCACGGTGCACGGCCAGATGCGGCTTGTGAACCTGTTCCAGTTTACGCTCTATCTCCTGAACTCGCTGCTGCTGGCCGCCGTCGGCGCGCTGGCGATCCGGTTATGGCTCTTTGAACTCGTTACGGTCGGGGCGATCGCCGCCACGATCGGCCTGGTGCTGCGGATCAACGGCATGTCGCAATGGATCATGTGGGAGGTCGCCGCGCTGTTCGAGAACATCGGCACCATCCGCGACGGCATGGCGACGTTCTCCCGGCCGCAATCGATCCTGGATCGGCCGCAAGCGCCCGCGCTTGCCGTCCCGAAGGGCGAGATCGTCTTCGACCAGGTGTCCTTCAACTACGGCAAGGGCGGCGGGGTGTTGCACAATTTCGACCTTCGTGTCCGGCCGGGCGAGAAGATCGGCCTGGTCGGGCGCTCGGGTGCCGGCAAGTCGACGATCCTCAACCTTCTCCTGCGCTTCCACGACGTCGAGGCGGGACGGATATTGATCGACGGGCAGGACATTTCGGACGTGACGCAGGCCTCACTGAGGGAACAGATCGGCATGGTGACGCAGGATACATCGCTGCTGCACCGCTCGATCCGCGACAACATCCGCTATGGCCGCCCGGACGCGAGCGAGGCCGAGCTGACACGGGCCGTCGAACGGGCGGAGGTCGCCGGCTTTATCGAGGAGTTGCACGACGCCGAGGGACGGCACGGCCTCGACGCCGAGGTCGGCGAGCGCGGCGTCAAGCTCTCGGGCGGGCAGCGCCAGCGCATCGCGATCGCCCGCGTCATGCTGAAGGACGCGCCGATCCTCCTTCTCGACGAGGCCACCTCGGCGCTCGATTCGGAAGTGGAGGCGGCGATCGCCGCCAATCTCTATCGGCTGATGGCGGGCAAGACGGTGATCGCCGTCGCCCACCGGCTGTCGACCATCGCCGCGCTCGACCGGCTGGTGGTGCTCGATCGCGGCCGCATTGTCGAAGAGGGCATGCATGCCGAGCTCGTCGACCGGGACGGGCTGTATGCCCAGCTTTGGGCGCGGCAGGCCGGCGGCTTCCTGTATTGTGACAAGCCCGAGGACGGAACGGACAAGTTATCTGATCTGAGGGCTGCGGAATGATGGAGCGGTTTCTCCAGCGCTTCGAGACGCTACTCGACCCGTTCGACGATGAAGGCGATGGCACCGGCCATCTGGCGCCGCTGCCGGACGAGACCAACCGCTTCATCTGGCATTTCGCAAAGCAGGCGAAATGGCCGCTACTGGGTCTTCTGGCGACCGGCGGACTGACTGGCGGCATCGAGGCGGTCATGTATACCGGTGTCGGCTGGCTGATCGATGCGCTGGAGCGGTCGTCGCCGGCCACGCTGTTCGCCGAGCATTTTTGGCTGATCGTCGGGCTCGCCTTGCTGACGCTGGTGGGGCGGGCGGCCGTCCTGCTGGTGTCCTCGATCCTCGAGGAACAGGTGATCTCGCCAAGCTTTTACAATCGCATTCGCTGGCAGAGTTATCGCCGGCTGATGGAGCAGCCCTACACCTTCTTTCAGAACGATTTCGCCGGCCGGCTCGCCCAGAAGGTGCAGCAGGTCGGGGCGGCGACCGGCGACTTTGTCACCACGATCCTGCAGACCTTCTGGTCATTCGTCACCTTCATCGTGCTGACGGTGACGATCCTCGGCGCCATCGACTGGCGCATGGCGGTGGTGCTCGCCATCTGGGCGCTCGGCTATGTCTGGATTGTCCGCAATCTTCTGCCGAAGATCCGCAAATACGGCCGGGCGTCCGCCGACGCGCGCTCGATCGTATCGGGCCGGGTCGTCGACAGTTTCACCAACATCCTGTCGGTCAAGCTGTTCGATTCGGCGCGCAGCGAGGATTCCTTCGTCAAGGCGGGTTTCTCCCATCTGGTCGACGCGACCCGCCGGATGACGCGGGCACTGACCGAGGTGCGCACCGCCGTCGCCGTGCTCAACGGTGTCATGATGACCGGCGTCGGCACGGTGGCGATCCTCGGTTGGCAGGCCGGTGGCATCACCACTGGCGGCGTCGCTACCGCCCTCGGCCTGGTGCTCAGGCTCAACCAGATGTCCGGCTGGATGATGTTCAACATCAACGGGCTGGTGCGCAATTACGGCACCATCCAGGACGCTGTGGCGACCATCGGCCAATTGCCGACGCTGATCGACGGGCCGGATGCCGAGCCGCTGGAGGCGTCACGCGGCGAAATCCGTTACGAGAATGTCCGCTTCCACTATGGCAAGGGTGGCGGCGTGGTCGAGGATCTGTCGCTGGCGATCCGGCCGGGCGAGAAGATCGGGCTGGTCGGCCGCTCCGGCGCCGGCAAGACGACGCTAATCAATCTGCTCTTGCGCCTCTACGACCTTGAGGGTGGACGCATCCTGATCGACGGCCAGGATATTTCCGGCGTGACGCAGGCCTCGCTGCGCGGCGCCATTGGCGTCGTCACCCAGGATACGTCGTTGCTGCACCGCTCGATCCGCGACAACATAGCCTATGGCCGGCCCGGCGCCGACGAGGGCGACATCTTATCGGCGGCCGAGCGGGCCAATGCCGAGGATTTCATCCCGACCCTGCGCGATCCCAAGGGCCGCACCGGCTACGACGCCCATGTCGGCGAGCGCGGCATCAAGCTGTCCGGCGGCCAGCGCCAGCGCATCGCGATTGCCCGTGTGCTGTTGAAGGATGCGCCGATCCTGGTGCTCGACGAAGCGACCTCGGCGCTGGATTCGGAGGTCGAGGCGGCCATCCAGGAGAATTTGGCGAAGATGATGGAGGGCAAGACCGTCATCGCCATCGCCCACCGCCTGTCCACCATCGCGGCGATGGACCGGCTGATCGTGCTCGACGAAGGCCGGATCGTCGAGGAGGGCCGCCACGCGGAGCTGGTCGCGCGGGACGGGCTCTATGCCAGCCTCTGGGCCAGACAGTCGGGCGGGTTCCTGTACGGGCAGCGGGAAGAGGAAGCGGCTGAGTAGGGGGTATTCTTATGGCGACTGCCATTGCCCGAAGCGACGGTGTCGCTTAGATGGTAGAAAGATAGAGAATTTTATAGAAAGCAGATGTCGGTGAGCCTCAATATCAAAGATCCGGAAGCCCATCGCCTCGCTCAGGCCATCGCGCGAGCGACGGGGCAGAGCATGACAAAGGTGGTGACCGAGGCACTGCGCGAGCGTCACGCCCGCTTGGACGAACGCCGTGGGCGGGCCGACGTCGCGGAGATCCTGGCGATCGCCGAGCGCGTCTCCGCGAAGGTCCAGAAGCCTTATGCCCCTCATGGCCAGGTGCTGTACGACGAGAACGGGCTGCCGAAGTGATCCTCGACACCTCGGCTCTCATCGCCATTCTCTACGGCGAACCGGAACAGGAACGGTTCGCCCAACTGATCCAGGAGGCCGACCGATGCCATATGAGCGTAGCCAGTCTTCTGGAGCTCTCGATGGTGGTCGAGAGCCAGGCCGGACCGGATGCGGCGCGGCAGATCGATGTCCTCATCCGTCGCGCCGGCGTGGTCATTGAACCGGTTTCGCTCGAACAAGGCGCGCTCGCCCGCCAGGCATTTCTGGATTTCGGCAAGGGTCGCCACAAGGCCGGGCTCAATTTCGGCGACTGCTTTTCCTACGCGCTGGCCAAGGCGACCAACGAGCCTTTGCTATTCAAGGGCAACGATTTCGCGCTCACCGATATCGAGCCGGCCGGATAACTGATGCTGTCTTCAGTTGATCGCGCGCTCGACGAGAGCTGGATCGTCGAGGAGGGCAGCCACGCGGAGTTGGTCGCGAGAGACGGGCTTTACGCCAGCCTCTGGGCCATTATTCGGACTACGCTCCCTGAACGGCAGCGGGGCACCCGACTGGGTGGGTTGCTCGCCAGTGCGGGACAATCGTTTCCGACTCACCCAGGCGACACGTAGCCCTCACGCCGCCCTTTCGTCTGGACAAGCGCCCGGCTTCCCGCCTAAAACCCGCGCGAAATCGCGATCTTTCTGGGAGTGCGGCGAAAATGCGTCGCGTCTCCCCTTGCCGCGCGGGGTTAAATCCGCAAGAAGCGGTGCGATCCGCGCGAGACCAGTCAAGGAGTGGCAGCCGCCGTGAGCGTCAACGAACACGCCGACCCGAACCGGGAACAGTCCGATCCGAATCGCCGGGACTTTCTCTATATTGCCACCGGCGCCGCCGGCGCGGTCGGGGCCGCCGCCTTCCTGTGGCCGTTCATCGACCAGATGAACCCGGACGCGGCGACGCTGGCGCTCTCGGAGATCGAGGTCGACGTCAGTCAGGTGGCCGAAGGCCAGTCGATCACCGCCAAATGGCGTGGCAAGCCGATTTTTATCCGCCAGCGCACCCCGGTGGAGATCGAGGAGGGCAAGGCGGTCCCGCTTGCCGACCTGAAGGACCCCTTGGCGCGCAACGCCAACATCGCCGGCGACGCCGAAGCGACCGATGTCAATCGTGCGGCCGACGGCAAGGAAGCCTGGCTCGTGATGGTCGGCGTCTGCACCCATCTCGGGTGTATCCCAATTGGCCAGTCCGGCGACTATGACGGCTGGTTCTGCCCGTGCCACGGCTCGCATTATGACACCGCCGGGCGCATCCGGAAGGGACCGGCGCCGGAAAACCTGGCGATCCCGCCCTTCGAATTCACGTCCGACACGACCGTGCGCATCGGCTGACAGGGAGAAAGTTCGAACTATGAGTGGTCATTCTTCCTATGTGCCGACGAGCGGCTTCATGCGTTGGCTGGACGCGCGGCTACCGCTGCCGCGTCTCATGTATGATTCCTTCGTCGCCTATCCGGTGCCGCGCAATCTGAATTACGCCTACACCTTCGGCGGCATTCTTTCGATCTTCCTGGTGCTGCAGATCCTGACCGGCGTCGTGCTTGCCATGCATTATGCCGCGTCCTCGCCGATCGCTTTCGAATCGGTCGAGAAGATCATGCGCGACGTCAACTGGGGCTGGCTGCTGCGCTACATGCACGCCACCGGCGCGTCGTTCTTCTTCATCGCCGTCTACATCCATATCTTCCGGGGGCTGTATTACGGCTCCTACAAGCAGCCGCGCGAGGTCCTGTGGATTCTCGGCGTGATCATCTTCCTGTTGATGATGGCGACGGCGTTCATGGGCTACGTGCTGCCCTGGGGACAGATGTCGTTCTGGGGCGCCACCGTCATCACCAGCTTCTTCACCGCATTTCCGCTGATCGGCGAGCCGATCCAGCAGCTTTTGCTCGGTGGTTTCGCCGTCGACAACGCCACGCTGAACCGCTTCTTCTCGTTGCACTATCTCTTGCCGTTCATGATTGCCGGCGTGGTGATCCTGCACGTCTGGGCGCTGCACGTAACCGGTCAGACCAACCCGACCGGCGTCGAGGTCAAGTCGTCGAAGGATACCGTGCCGTTCACGCCGCACGCGACGATCAAGGACGGCTTCGCCATGATCGTCTTCCTGGCGATCTTCGCGTATTTCGTCTTCTACATGCCGAACTTCCTCGGTCACCCCGACAACTACATCGAGGCGAACCCGTTGAAGACGCCGGCGCACATCGTGCCGGAATGGTACTTCCTGCCATTCTACGCCATGCTGCGTGCCATCACCTTCAACATCGGCCCGATCGATTCCAAGCTCGGCGGCGTCCTGGTGATGTTCGGCTCGATCCTGGTGCTGTTCTTCGTGCCCTGGCTCGACACCTCGCGGGTGAAGTCGACGGCGTTCCGGCCGCTCTACAAGATCTTCTTCTGGATCCTCGTCGCCGACTGCATCTTCCTGGGCTGGCTCGGCGCCAAGCCGGCGGAAGGCATCTACCCGATCCTCGCCCTGTTCGGCACGATCTACTATTTCGGTCACTTTCTGGTGGTGTTGCCGGTCCTCGGCCTCATCGAGACGCCCAAGAAGCTGCCCAACTCGATTTCGGAGGCGGTGCTAGGACCCGATCGCGGTATCGGCACAGGCACCGGCGGCGGCGCTGCCCCCGCACCGACGGCCTCGGCGCCGGAAACCAGAGGCTGAGCGGAGGCTTCGGAGAAAGACATGCCAATGAACAGACTATTGTCAGCCGTTCTCGCCGCAGGCGTCGTCTTTGCGCCGATGTCGGTCGCGATGGCGCAGGACGCGGCCACACCCGCTGAAAATGTCGAGGCCGCGCCGGCCACGGCCGTAGAGGGCGATCAGCCTGCAGCGGAACCCACCGAGGCAGAGCCGGCCCCGGTTGCCGAAGGCGAACAGTCGGTCGGGTCCGAGGTTGCCGCCTCTGAGGACGCGCCGGAGGAGGAGCATGCCGCGTCGGAAACGCCGCATTATCCGATCAAGAAGCCGGAGGAGTTGTCATGGAGCTTCGCCGGCCCGTTCGGCAAATGGGACATCGGGCAGCTTCAGCGCGGCCTGAAGGTCTACAAGGAGGTCTGCGCGGCCTGCCATTCGATGAACCTCGTCTCGATGCGCAATCTCGAGGGGCTCGGCTACAACGAGGAGCAGGTGAAGGCCTTCGCCGCCGAGTATCAGGTCACCGACGGACCGAATGCCGATGGTGAGATGTTCGAGCGTCCGGGCATTCCGGCCGATCGCTTCCCGGCGCCGTTCCCCAATCCCGAGGCCGCCGCCGCCGCCAACAATGGCGCCGCGCCACCGGACTTCTCGCTGATCGCCAAGGCGCGGGCCGCCGAACGCGGCTTCCCGACCTTCGTCTTCGACATCTTCACCCAATATGCCGAGTCCGGGCCGGACTATATCCATGCCCTGCTCACCGGTTATGGCGAGGAGCCGTCGGCTGAAATCGAGTTGCAGCCGGGAACCTATTACAACCCATATTACCTGGCCGGACCGGCTCTGGCTATGGCGCAGCCGATCTTCGACGATCAGGTGGATTATGCCGACGGCGCGCCGCAGACCATCGACCAGTATTCTCGGGACGTCTCGGCTTTCCTGATGTGGGCGGCCGAGCCGCATCTCGCCGAGCGCAAGGCGACCGGGCTCGTGGTGATGCTGTTCCTCGTCGTCTTCGCTGCGCTGATGTTCCTGATCAAGCGCCGGGTCTGGGCGGGCACGCCGCACTGAGCCGGTATTTCTTATACGCATGACGGAAAGAGGGGGCTCACCGGCTCCCTTTTTTCTTGCTCGAAACGTACCATGTCGCCGGACGTAGGGTAGGCGGCGACCAATGGGAGTGAGCCACGATGTACATCGCGATGAACCGCTTCAAGGTGCTGCCAGGTGCGGAAGCCGAGTTCGAGACGCTGTGGCTGAACCGTGATTCGAAACTGCGCGACGTCCCCGGTTTCGTCGAATTCCATATGCTGCGGGGACCGGAGCGTGATGGCTACACGCTCTATTCCTCCCATACGATCTGGCAGAACCTCGCCGCCTTCCAGGCCTGGACCAAATCAGAGGCGTTCCGCGCCGCCCATGGCAGCGCCGGTGGCACCCGACCGCTCTATGCCGGGCATCCCGAATTCGAGGGTTTCGAGGTCATCCAGACGATCGGAGCCGCTTGATTTTCGCCCCTTCCGAAAGGCCTGTCACCGCATGAACGACTTCGCCGCCGCCATCCGTACCATCGCGGACTATCCCAAACCCGGCATCCTGTTTCGCGACATCACCACGCTGCTGGCCGATCCGGCGACATTTCGCGCCGCCGTGGACACGTTGGTCGCCCCCTACAAGAACGAGGGCGTCGACCATGTGGCCGGAATCGAGGCGCGCGGCTTCATCCTCGGTGGGGCGTTGGCCCACCAGCTATCGGCCGGCTTCGTGCCGATCCGCAAGAAGGGCAAGCTTCCGCACACGACCATCCGGGTCGCCTACAGCCTGGAATACGGGGTCGATGAGATGGAGATGCATCGCGACGCCGTCAGCCCTGGCCAGCGCGTACTGTTGACTGACGATCTGATCGCGACTGGCGGCACCGCCGAGGGCGCCGTCAAGCTCTTGCGCGAACTCGGCGCCGAGATCGTCGCGGCGTGTTTCGTCATCGATTTGCCGGATCTTGGCGGGCGCAAGAAGCTCGAGGCGCTGGGCGTGGAAGTTCGGACCCTGGTGGAATTTTCCGGCCACTGATGCGGGGTCGGGGGTCTCCGCCGGTGGACGGAACCGGCGGCGTTAGTTGCCGGCAACCGATAAGAGATATCGGCGAAAGAGAGAAGGCGGCGCGGTCGTCGACGGTCGAGCGCCGGAACTCGTTGAGGAGATATCCGCCCACATCGGCCTCCGCCATCGGCCGGCTGAAATAATAGCCCTGCAACTGGTGGCAGTTCAGTCGGCTGAGGATGTCGAGTTGAGCGTCGTCCTCGACACCCTCGGCGATCACAGACAGGTTGAGGACGCGGCCGAGGATCATGATCGTCTCGAGAATACCGTGGGCCACCTCGTCGTCCTTGATGGCGCTGACGAAGGATCGGTCGATCTTCAGCTTGTCGAACGGGAAGCGGCGAAGATAGGACAGGCTGGAATAGCCCGTGCCGAAATCGTCGAGGGCGATTTTGACGCCGACGTTTCGCAGTTCGTGCAGGATCTCGACGACCTGTTGCGGATCGTCGATCAGAACGCTTTCGGTGATTTCCAATACCACACGGGAAGGCCGCAGGCCGGTTAGGTCCAGAGCCTCCTGCACCACCGAGATGATGCCGCCATGCTTGAACTGGTGGGCCGAGACATTGATCGCCACTGACAAATCGTCGGGCCAGGACGCCGCGGTCCTGCATGCCTGGTGGATGACCCAGGCGCCGATCTCCGTGATCGCGCCGATTTCCTCCGCCAGCGGGATGAACTGGTCGGGGGCTATGCGCCCGCGTTCGGGGTGTTCCCATCGCAGCAGCGCCTCGAAGCCGGCTGTCCTGCGCGTGCCATTGTCGACGATCGGTTGGTACTCAATGTACAGTTCCCCATTACCGATCGCGTCGCGAAGGTCCTGTTCCAGTCGGTGACGTTCGAGGCGCTGGCGCGCCATCGCGAGGGTAAAGAATCGGTAGGTCCGCTTGCCTTCTTCCTTGGCGTGATAAAGGGCGAGATCGGCGCTCTTGAGGAGATGTTCGGTGGTGGTGCCATCCTTGCCCAGAAAGGCGATGCCGACAGACGATCCGACGCTCGCCGTTTCGCATCCGAGATCGAACGGCTTGGCAAAGCTCTCCAGGATTGCCGTCGCCAACTGGGCCGCAGCGTGTTCATCCTGGGCGCTCCGGGCTATAATAGCGTATTCGTCGCCGCCGATACGCGAAACCGTATCGTTGGGGCCAACCACGGCCTTCAACCTGACGCCGACTGCCTTCAACAGCCGGTCGCCCATCGTGTGTCCCCGCGTATCATTGACGGATTTGAAATTGTCGAGATCCAGGTAGAACACGCTGCAGACAGGGTCGGCGCTGCCGCTCACCTGAAAAATTGCTTCGATTTCTTCCGCGAAATGCGCGCGATTGGCCAATCCCGTTAGGCTGTCGTGATGGGCGAGGTAGACGATGCGGGTTTCGGCTTCGCGGACGGCGGTGATATCAGAAGCAACGCCGCGAAAGCCGGTAAAGTCGCCGCTGAAGTCGAAGATCGGTTTGCCCGAAATCGAAATCCATCGCGAGTTTGGCTGCTCGGCGACTTCGACGATCTGATCGCGAAATGGCGTCCGGGCGGTCAGATGGCCCAAAATCGCGGCGAGACCATCAGTGGCCCGGCCAGCGGATGCGAGAACGGATTCCAATTGCATGTCACCGTCGGGCCGAATGTCGTCGGTGCTCCGACCGCAGAACTGCAAAAAGCGCTCGGTTCCGCGGCCCAAATTGCCGAACGAGTCGATTTCCCACAGCCAGTCGCTGGTCCCTTCCTCGAACTCGCGCAGCAAGAGTTCGATGATGGCCGACTGTTCGGCGAGCTTCTGCCGATCATCGAAATTCTCCTTGATCAACCGCCCGCGACCGATTCCGCTTTGAACGACGATAAAAGAGAAAGCACAGAGCAAGACAGCGAACAGATAATCGTGCGGCCTTCCAGACAGAAACAGGGCGAAGGCTCCACCCGCGATAATCGGAACCATGTAATTCATCATCGCCGGTCGGAGCGCGCACAGCGAGAAGGCGCCACCGGAGATCAAACCCACCATGATCGTGGCGACGATCGCCTTCCCATCGCTGCTCGCCGCGGGATAGATGAGGATGGCGGTCAGTGACCACCAAGACCCTAGCAGCAACGCCGATACCCTGGCGCGATTCAACGCGCGCTGCGAAGCGGTTTCCAGACCGCCCCGCTCACGAATGCGATCTGACGACCGGATAGCCGTCGCTACAAAATAGAGAAGCGGTACGCACCAAACCAGAAATATCCACGCCAGGCCGGCATTGAACGCCACGGGAAATGTGATGGCCGCACTGACCACGTTGCCGAGCATCATGATCGGTGTGAATTTTAGAATGTTATTGATCTGAACGCCGCGAAAGCGGCGCAGTACGACCGAATCTGTGTCTGTCGATTTCGAACCATTCCGTCCGGTGAAGATCGTAAGCATAGAGAATTACCGTCATGGTCCCCAGGTACTGGGTTGCATAAAAGCCGATGACGCACTAAGAGGCCGTTTCGAAACCCTGCCAAGACCAGCCTCCATGGTTCACCCGGGACGCCCAAACCCGCGGAAATCGGGTATCATGTCATTGCGGAGCGACCATCCGAGGGGCCTTTGAACCCGCCGCAGTGAGTTTCGAAACGGACTCTAAGAGGCCGTTTCGAAACCCTGACAAGACCAGCCTCCATGGTTCCCCCGGGACGCCCAAACCCGCGGAAATCGGGTATCATGTCATTGCGGAGCGACCATCCGAGGGGCCTTTGAACCCGCCGCAGTGAGTTTCGAAACGGACTCTAAGAAGTCGTGAATTATATTCGTTTTATCTTGCAACTGCCGTAGCGAATCCAAGGCAGTTGCCGGGCAGCCAGGATGCTGGGGTCGCAACAAGTTCCGCCCCGGTCGCCGAGGAAGCGAATGAGATGCAACTGCAACGTTTGAGCGGCTTGCCGGGCTCACTTGCAGACATCAATCGGTGCCGCTGAATGCCGCTCCGTCGAAGGAAAACACCGGCTCGCCATGCTGATTTACCCCAAGCGTGGTGAATTCGAGGACGCCCCAGCCTGTGCGGCTGGCGGATTTCCGCTTCGCCGTTACGGTTTGACGGAAGGTCACCGTATCGCCGGCATAGACCGGTTTCAGCCAGCGAAGGTTAGTGACGCCGGGGGAGGGGCCCATTTTCGGTGCCGGATGGCCCGCGGCGATCCATTCGCGGGCTTGGGCGGCGCGGGTATCGACATTGAGCCGCATGCACACCGCGGCGGTGTGCCAGCCGGAGGCGCAGAGGCCGCCGAACATCGAAGCCTTTGCGGCCTCCTCATCGAGATGAAAGCTTTGCGGGTCGTACTTCGCTGCGAACTGCTTGATGGCGTCCGCGTCGAAGCAGTGCGAGCCGAGTTCGATCGTTTCGCCGACGGTGATCGTCTCCCAGTAACTCATGCCGCCGCGGCCTCGCGGGTCAGGAGAAACAGCGTGTGTTCGCTTTCCAGAACGGTTTCGTCACGTCCATTGCGCAGTTCGGTGGAAATACGGGCGAGGCCGATCGTCGGACGTTTGGCCGACAGGCGCGTGGAGAGTACACGGGCTGTTCCGGACAGGGTGTCGCCGGGGCGGACGGGACGCCGCCATTTGACGAAATCGACGCCCGGCCCCCCCTGCGAGGTGGAATCGAGCACATAGGCGTCGGCCATCATCCGCATCATCATTGCGCAGGTGTGCCAGCCTGACGCCGCCAGACCGCCGAGCATGCTCGCCTTCGCCGCTTCTTCGTCCAGGTAGAACGGCTGCGGATCGAACTCGCGGGCGAATTCGATCACCTCCTCCTTCGTGACCTCGTAGGGACCGAGGGCGATTTCCAGCCCTTCGGTGAAATCCTCGAATGCGCGCATCAAAAATCCTACCACGGCCGCGCCTATTCTCGAAATATTAAAATAATTAAGAAGTAATCAAAAAGTTTATACTTACAGAAGAAAATATAACTAAATATTCATATGCAGCTATGCATGTGGAAAATATAAAACTCCTCCAGAAAAACGGCCTGCGCACCAATATCACCATAAGATGCCGATCATCACTAAAACCATTGAGTATTACAAACGTCACGCTTAGCACAAAAAAGGGAAAATCCGACACTGCAACGTATACGTTGCCGCGAGTAGGAAGGCCAAAGCTTGAAATGCTATCTACCGCCGTCTGTATAAAATCCTCTACGCCGAATATCGTAAATAAAGAAATATACGTCATCCGTATAGCTATTGCAAATCCAAATATGTACGATGCCAATAGCATCAGCTGAATAACATGATTGCCTTTTCGACTACGAATTTGCGAGTCAGAAATAACATACAATATACAAAGAAAAACGACGAGAATTAATATTGGACCGATATTAAAGGTCGCAGAATTTAAGTTTGAATCATTTGTCCTGAATAATACTATAGAAGAGAAGGCAGGTATTATGGCTACAATCAGTAGCTCAATTATATTTGTAGAATTAAATCTGTAATATGGGTGCACGCGGCATATGTCGTCTAGGGATCTTCCCAAGGCGCCAGGGAGTGATGCGCTTGCTACCATCTTATGCCTATCGTAAGTCTCTCTGTATCATAGGCTCCGGGACGCTCGTCAAGCTCCCGTAAATCGGTTACCTCGATGCTGAGCTTCTTCGAATCATCGGTGAGAAATGTCTGAAACGGGACGCAACTGCCGTCGGCTCGCACGCCGCCATATGTGAAAAGATAGGCGCGATGTTTAATAAATTTCGCATCGGAGGCTCCGAATGCCATCTTCTGACGTCGTCGCAATGGTTCAAAAGTTCTAATTCTGCTTCTACTCAGAAATCGGTCAGTAAAATGCCAATTTACACGAAGTTCCTCGCTCCTCGCTTTTCCGAGATGAAAGCCTTGATATAAAGGAAATTCTACATCAAATCCTTCTTCACGAACATTATCCCATAAATCGACATATTGATAAAGCGGATCGATTTCTTCATCTGAAGAGTAAGAAATTTTAACGCCAATAACAGTAGGTATATTTCTTCCATCGCTTCGGCTGTGTATATAGTATATATACTTAACGGACGAGGACGGATGACTATTTCCGTTTAGAAGTGGCGTGATTCGATTCTCTTCGTCCATCGCCAACCAAGACGATTCATCCGCTCTTTGCTTTACGGATTGGCAAAGCGAGTCAAGTTCTTCACGCGAATGATCGGCAATGGCTACCGTAGACAAAAACGGAATAGCCACTGCGACGCAATAAAGAAAACGTAGATACCTCATCACGGTAGTTCCATCACACCAAATTGGGTGCGTGCAGGACCAGAACGAAGCCCCTAGATTAGACAATCACCGGCTTTATGTATGGGGTCAAGAGGGAGTTGGCGCGAAAGGAGGCTGGGAAGCATCGCTGCTACAGCCTCAGAGCCTGAGCGAAAAGGAGTTGAGCGATATCAGCAGGTTGTGATTCCCCTACGTTGTCGAGACGATGGGGAATCGAGATGGCCTG